>NZ_MKGS01000022.1:0-15204 GCF_002836905.1 Pseudomonas sp. 43NM1
CGCCCGCCCTTCCCGACCAATCGACAACCAGCCTGTGCGGCCCGGCGACATTTTTTTATGCGCTGCTGATGGATCGGCCAGACCTGTACACGCAAGCGATCATCGATTTGTGGGAAACGGGCGAAACCACCATCGGAACACTGCACATCAAGCCGAGCCACGGCGCCTGCAACCCGAAGAACTTCAGCGAGAAAAACGAAAACGACCGGATCTGGGCGATCGACTGGATATCGCTGGCGAGTCTGCGCGACAGTGAAAACATGTTTCTGGACTATGATTCGCCGCTAGATCAACTCGCAGGTATCACGCTGCCAGGGAAAATCGCCGACTGGTTCACCAAGGCCGGCGCGAGTGTGGTGTTCGAAAACGTGCAGTACACCTCGCATCTCAATCAGCAGCAGTTGGTGGAACTGTTCGGGCATATCGACCCACAACATCACGTCGCCACACTGATCGGTGCTGGCATGCTAGAGAATGGCGAAGGCTCCTCAAAAAATCACTGGATCACTTGGGAGCAAGGGCCGGCAACTGCCGAGGGCGAGGTCACGCCGACCACCGCGCCGGGCGCAGCGATTACCGGTTCGCAACTGTTCACATGGGGCCAGGTTGGCCATTTATTGGCGAAAAATCTGACGTTGCAGAGCCTGCTCAAGCATCTGTACGGCGGCCTCGTCTTCAGCAAAATCCCCTGAATCCAACAGAAGAAGCCTCGATGAAACCTGCATTTTTTTCGATTATCGCGCTGTCGCTGCTGCTCAGCGGATGTGAGCTGGGCACGCTGGCCAGTTGTGCCGGACGGGCACCGCTGACCATTCAACCGGACAGCCTGGCGGGCGCCAGGTCTGGCCAGCCCTACCGTGCAACGGTCGAGGTGCAGAGGCCGAATGTAGCGATTGCCGGGTTTTATGTCGACCCGGCACAGCCGCTGCCTGAGGGATTGAAGCTGGTTTATGAACGAGGACAGGACCACGCCGATATCGTCGGTACGCCGACCCGGCCGGGGCACTATGAAGTCTCGATCTACCTCAACACCTATGGCACTCAGTGCACTGGGCAAGCGGCGCAACGCACCTACACGCTGAATGTCGCGAGCGATTGAGCCAGCGTCGCGCCGGGCCTTGGATCAACCGCGCTCGCGGGGGATCAGGCTCTGCAATTGCAACGCCAGGAAGTTTGCGTCGAAGGCGTAAGTGTCCGGGTCTTTCAGGCCGTTGGTCTTGCGCCATTGCCAATTTGCCGCAGGCGGCATCAGCACCAGCGAAATGCTGCCGTAGCGCGCGGCGGTCAGGCCCATCACCGACAGTGAAATCTGCCCGCCAGCGCCCATCACGTCCGGCACGAACTCGACCGCTTTGCCGGCAATCACAATGGTCAGTTTCTCGGTTTTGAAGGTCGAGGTCTCGGCCGGCACGCTCGGCCCGGACGCGACGTACGCTTCGCGGCTGACCTCCAGCAGCGTCGGGGTCTGCACCGGTTCCAGCCATTGCTGGATCTGGTCGAACAACTCACCAATACGCGTCGTCCACACGCTCGATTGCGATTCAAACAATTGCTTCTTGTGCGCTTCGCTGTCTGCGTAGTGACGAAGCATCTCGCCCAATTGCTGTACGTCGTTCATTGCCGTGTTCCTTTGTTGAAGCGGTGTCGCGGACTTTGAGCATGGCAGATCGACGGGGGGCTCGGGGGATTAAAACCAGAACGGGATAACGCGCTGCCCATCGGTAAACGACCAGCGGTGCGATTTGGGTCCGATAACGCGACTTCATCTGTCAGATCTGACAGTAGGCAAGCGTGGGGGCCGAGTATCTGATGAACGCCTCGAAGGATTATTAAATCCAGATCCCTACTAGGTGAAAATAATGCCGAAGCCTCGCGAAGTAGCTGCACAAAACCAGAATCTGATCCTGTATCCGTTAATGATCCCCGGTTGGATTACTCCGGTTGTGCATCCGCAGAATCCGCACGGCGGGATTCCCAAGGCAATTTACGACGATAAACCGCTGGGATTGCAGTGTTTCATCGATCCATGGACGTTCCCCATGTCGCTCGGTGACCACGTAAGCATTCTCGTAAATGATCGACTTATTCCCGAGACAGGAAGAACCATCAGCGCCGGTCGGGAGCGTTCCAGAGTCGAGACTTATATCCCCAAAGGCATCTTGCGTGACGATATCAATCTGATTACGTATCAAGTCACCCGCCTCGACGGCGCATTTGAACGGTCGCTGCCGCTACGCGTGCTCTACCATTCCTTGCGCCCCGGCGAACCCGCACCCGCCGGGTTAAACCTGCAACTGCCCGCCGATGTTGTCGCGAGTGGCGTCGGCGCAACCCGCGCCGCACAAGGTGTGCTCATCGGCTTCGATTACGTCAACAGAAGAGCCTACGATCGCATCGAGCTAAGTGTCGGCGTCGCGCAAATCGAGCGTAATGTCACACCCAGCGAAGCCACTCACGAAAGTCCGGTCGTCACCCAGATATTGCTCACCGACACTTTTCATAGAGCCGGCGATAACCCGCAGATGCCGTTCTTTTTCGAAGTTATTGATCAACTCCATAACCGCTCGGGCCGATCAGCGATCACCTACTTGCAAGTGGATTTGGCGGACAAACCAGTCCCGGTGCCTTTGAACCTGTTAGCGTCAACATTACTTGAAGCAAAAGAGCTGAGCGGTACGCAATTGAACTTCGAAGAAGATTTCTACAACACCGAGTTTGCAACCGTTCAGGTCGCTTACATTGACTCCGCTGTGGGGCAAATGGTAAAAGTCCGCTGGCTCGGCAGGTGCACTACTTATTGCAGTGAAATCCAAACCATTAGCCGAGCCGGGCAAACACTGACATTCAAGGTCCCCCGCCAGGAGGTGGTAGACACTATCGGCAGCCGTGCAGAAATTTCGTACACAGTCAGACTGCCGCAAACCACCGAAGATTTACCGTCCAAAGAACGCGCCATCACGATCACCCGCCAACGCCATCACCTGCAAGAGCCAACTCTGTCTGCGGACCGGCTGAATATCCGCGCCTATTACCCCACGCTCGACGGTAACTACACGGTACGTTTGCGCTTGAATGGCAAAGTGATACGTGACAGTGCCGAGATCCCGATTACTCAAGCGTTGCATACCAGCATCCCGGTACATCAGTCATGGCTCGCGGAAAACCTAGGCGTACCTGTCATGTTCAATTATATGATCAGGAAAACCGGAACCGACGAGCCGCTTATCTTTTCGTGGTGCCTGAGAGTCACTCTGTGAGCTTTGCATCAGCCCCCCCTGGATTGCACTGGGCAAATTTTTGCTGGAATCAACCCGTAAACGATTGGACACTCTGCCGCAGCCTGCCCTGTTCGGGCAAACACTGTCAGAGGAGAGCGCAATGCGCACCATCGGCCTTATCGGCGGCATGAGCTGGGAGTCCAGCGCCGAGTATTACCGCCTCATCAACCAGCAGGTTCGGGATCGTCTAGGGCCTTTGCGCTCGGCGCAAATGCTGATGTACAGCGTTGATTTCGGGCCGGTCGAACAGGCCCAGCATGCCGGGCGCTGGGATGACGCGGCGGCGATTCTGGTGGACGCGGCGCGCAGGCTCGAGGCCGGTGGCGCGGATTGCGTGGTGCTGTGTACCAACACCATGCACAAGGTCGGGGCGCAGATTCAGGCTGCTATCGACATTCCGTTTCTGCACATTGCCGACCCGACCGGGCAAGCAGCGGTCGCGGCCGGGGCGTTGAAGGTGGGATTGCTCGGAACCGCGTTCACCATGGAGCAAGACTTTCTCAAGGAGCGTCTGACGGCGATGGGTTTGACCGTGCTGGTGCCCGAAACCGACGAGCGCCAGGCTGTGCACCGGATCATTTATGACGAGTTGTGCGTCGGGATAATCAGCGAAGCGTCGCGCAAGGTTTATCAGCAAGTGATCGAATCACTCACCGCGCGTGGCGCGCAGGCGATCATCCTCGGTTGCACGGAAATCGGCATGCTGGTCAAACCCGAGCACAGCGCCCTGCCCCTGCTCGACACCACCGAACTGCATGCGCAGGCGGCGGTGGCGTTCGCCTTGGGCGAGTGAGTCAACCGGCCCTGGGCACCGAGCGCAGCCGCGCCATGCTCAAGGTGTCGACCCATTGGCCGTCACGCACGGCATAGTCACGGAACAGGCCTTCGTCCTCGAAACCGAACTTGCGGTACAAGCCGATCGCCGCGGCGTTATCGGCGTAAACCGTGAGTTCGACGCGGTGCAGGTTCATCCAGTTGTCGGCGATGTCGAGCGCGGTGGCCAACAGTTTCGAACCGACGCCCTTGCCCTGCCACGCCTCGGCGACGGCCATGCCAAGGCCACCGGCGTGGCTGCGGCGAATCCGCGAATATTGCTCAAGCCCGATATTGCCGATGACCATGCCCTGATGCAGCGCCACCAGTTTCACCATCCGCTCGTTGTCCGGCATCAGGCGTGCGCGCCAGATCTCGGTGGACTGAAACGGCATCTGCAGCACTTGCCGAGTAATCGCCGGGGCATTGTAGAGCGCGGTGATACCGTCGATATGCGCCTCGCTGAAGCGCTGAATGATGATGTCGGCGTCGGTGCTCGGCATGGTGATTCTTCCGTGAAACGTACATGGCCGCTCATCCTAAACCGTGATCCGCTGACCTGGCGAGGGTCAATCGAGGGAGCCAATCGAGGGAGCCATGCACGAGCGAGCCAGTCAGGTCTGCGGGTCGAACCACTCGCGGCGTTCATGGAAGGTGCTGCGGATCATCTCGACCAGCGCTTGCACTTCGGGCTGCTGACGGGAATCGGCGTTGACCGCCAGCCACGCGTTGCGCTGCATCGGTTCGCTGAACAAACCCGGCAACGCGCTGAGGCTGCGGTCGAAACGGCTGATGTAGCCGGGCAGCAAACCAATGCAGGCGCTGCAGCGGATCATTTCCAGCATCAGTTCGTAAGATTGCAGTTGCACGACCCCGGCCAGACGCTGTTCCACCAACGTGTTCCAAGGTGCGAAGCTGTCGATTTGCTGGTCATGCTGCCATTGCACCAACATGAAATCCGTCAGGTCGTCGGTGCTCTCGGGCCGCGCCGCCACCCGCGAATAGCGCTTGGCGATATGCGGCAGATAGTCCAGCCGCGCCAGATGCTGCGGCTCGTCGATAGCAAACGTCGGCCCCGGCAATGGCCCGCCCGCGCCACTCAGCCAAACCACCACGTCAGCGCTGACGGTTTGCAGGACGAGTTCGCTGTCCAGCGAAATGATCTCCAACCGCACGCTGGCATTGCGCCGCAGCAGCGCGATCAGGTCGCGACCGAGGATGTCATGCAGGATCGATTCGGCCACCGCGAGACGAATCAGCGGTTGCTCGACCAGCGGCAATTGCCGTTCATGCGCCAGTGCGATCAATTGTGCTTGCAGTTGCAAACCCTCGCGACTGAGGCTCAGCGTGCTGCCGTGAAAATTGAACAGCGTGCGTTGCAGTTGCTCTTCAAGTTGCGCCAATTGTTTGCGCAACAATGTCGCCCGGACATTCAGGCTGCGCGCCGCCTGCATGAAACACCCGCACCGCGCGCAGACCATGAAAGAGTGCGCCACTTGCGGCTCGATTGCCGCCGCGAGCGCCAGCCACGATGGCGGTTCGGGGTGGCGGTATTCGCTGTTGTTGTCCGGCCCTGCGGGTTCTGTAAATGCCATTGATGACGTCCTGTCGATCGAGTGGGTTTGGCGTCCTTCGCGATGGCTGTCTCGCCACGCGTACCTTCACGGATTGTTGCCTGAAGATTGCTGCACTTGTGTGTCAGTAAGTTGTTGCAACGCCTCGGTGGCGCCAGCATTTGTGGCGCGTGGGCTATCTTCAATAAGCAACGCTCACCTGCGATGGGTCATGACAAGCGAGGCCAAGGTCTGCTAAAACGATTCATCAGTGCATCACCGAATCCACACGGGGTAGCGACATGACCACAGCACACATCCTTGGCAATCTGTTTCCCGACAGCAGCGACATTCCGGAAAAATACCGCCTCGACGGCCAGACCGAACAACGCGAATACCTGGTCGATGGCGAACTGCGCAGGTGGGACGGCGCGCTCGCCCAAGTCCGTAGCCCGGTGTACCTGACCGGTGAAAACGGCGACGAACAAGTGATCCTCGGCAGCACGCCGCTGCTGGATGCCGACACCGCGCTCACTGCCCTTGACGCCGCCGTTCGCGCCTACGACCGAGGCCAGGGCCTGTGGCCGACGATGCGCGTGGCCGAGCGCATTCAACACGTCGAAGCCTTCCTCGCACGCATGCGCCAACAGCGCGAAGCCGTGGTCAAGTTGCTGATGTGGGAGATCGGCAAGAACCTCAAGGACTCGGAAAAAGAGTTCGACCGCACCTGCGACTACATCGTCGACACCATCAATGCATTGAAGGAACTCGACCGCCGCTCCAGCCGTTTTGAGCTGGAACAGGACACCCTCGGGCAAATCCGTCGCGTGCCGTTGGGCGTCGCGTTGTGCATGGGGCCTTACAACTATCCGCTGAACGAAACCTTCACCACGCTGATCCCGGCGCTGATCATGGGCAACACCGTGGTGTTCAAACCGGCCAAACTCGGCGTGCTGCTGATTCGGCCGCTGCTGGAAGCGTTCCGCGACAGCTTCCCGACCGGTGTGATCAACGTGATTTACGGCAGCGGCCGCGAAACTGTCAGCGCGCTGATGGCCAGCGGCAAGATCGATATTTTCGCGTTTATCGGCACTAACAAAGCCGCGAGCGACCTTAAAAAACTTCATCCAAAACCGCATCGCTTGCGCGCCGCGCTGGGTCTGGACGCGAAAAACCCTGGCATCGTCCTGCCAGAGGTCGACCTCGATAACGCCGTCAGCGAAGCGCTCACCGGCTCGCTGTCGTTCAACGGCCAGCGCTGCACCGCGCTGAAAATCCTCTTCGTCCACGAAGATGTCGTCGAGTCGTTTATCGAGAAATTCAACGCCAAACTCTCCACGCTCAAACCCGGCATGCCGTGGGACAGCGGCGTGGCGCTGACGCCCCTGCCGGAAGCGAGCAAGGTTGAATACCTGCATTCGCTGGTGGCCGATGCCGTCAGCAAAGGCGCGGCGGTGGTCAACGACAATGGCGGCGAAGCGCGGGCGTCGTTCTTCTACCCGGCGGTGCTGTACCCGGTGAATCCGCAGATGCGGGTTTATCAGGAAGAGCAGTTCGGGCCGGTGGTGCCGATCGTACCGTACCGGCATCTCGACACGGTGATCGACTACGTTCTGGAATCGGATTTCGGCCAGCAGTTGAGCATCTTCGGCACCAACCCGGTGGCGGTCGGTCGACTGGTCGATACCTTTGCCAACCAGGTCGGGCGCATCAATATCAACGCGCAATGCCAGCGGGGCCCGGACACGTTCCCGTTCAACGGCCGGAAGAATTCCGCCGAAGGTACGTTGTCAGTACATGACGCGCTGCGGGTATTTTCGATTCGGACCCTGGTCGCGACCAAGTTCCAGGACAGCAACAAAGCGCTGATCAGCGAGATCATTCGCGGACGCGATTCGAGCTTCCTGACCACCGATTACATTTTCTGACTGTGTTTTCTGACTATGTTTTCTGACTAAGTTTCCAAGGAGCCCTGATCTGAGAGCCTATCGCCTGCCACCGTTGATACGCCGATTACTCCGTCCGCTGCTGGACCCGTATCGGCGTTATCGCAACGCCCGAGTGATTCACGCGGTGCGGGTTTCGCTGGGTTTGCTCGCGACGATTGCACTGACCACCGGGATCAACCTGCCGCACGGTGAGTGGGCCTCGGTGACCATGCTGGTGGTGATTGGCGGTTTGCAGCATCACGGCAACATCGGCAAAAAAGCCGCCGAACGGGCGATTGGCACGTTGATCGGTGCCGGGGTTGGCTTGTTGATCGTCGCGCAGCAAGCCTGGCTCGGCATGCCTTGGCTGACCTATTTCGCGATGTCGGTGGTGTGCGGGTTTTTCTCGTATCACGCCATCGGCAAGGGCGGTTACACGGCTTTGCTTTCGGCGATCACGGTGTTCATCGTCGCCGGTCATGGCGACAACGCCGTGACTGACGGCTTGTGGCGCGGAGTCGATATCTTGATCGGCATCGCGTTGGCGCTGGCGTTCTCCTTCGCCCTGCCGCTGTACGCGGTGTTCTCCTGGCGCTACAACCTGGCGGACGCCTTGCGCGATTGCGCGACAGTTTACGGGCGGATCATTAACGGCCAATCGGTCACCGCTGACGAACACCTCAAACTCATGGGTCGGCTGAACACGGTGATGGTGCAACTGCGTTCGTTGATGCCGTCGGTGTCCAAGGAAGTGAAGATTTCCATGACCGAACTGGACGCGATCCAACGCAATCTGCGCATGTGCATCAGCACCCTGGAAATCCTCGGTAATACGCGGCCGGACGCCAGTGACCCGGTGGCGATGGCCGACCTGCAAACGTCGCTGAAAGTCGAGCATCGACAGGTTCGGGTGCAACTGATCGGCATGGCCCGGGCGCTGAAATCCGGAGCGACCCAGCGCCTCAGTCGTCCCGGTGACGCGCCGGACGCCAGCCTCGACGCGCGGGTTTACAGTCCTTTGGACGGCTACCGTTTATTGACTCGGCAGTTGGCGGCGAATATCAGCGACATGCGTCAGCGTCTGGCCAAAACCGCGCCGCGCTGGAACATTTGACGTTTACGGCGTGGCCACCCGGCGCAACTTGATGCCCCAACCTTGTTGCATACCGGCGGCGGCCAGCAGGATCGCCGCCACGCCGAGCCATTGCAGCACTTGCAGACGATGGCCGAAGGCAAACCAGTCGACCAGAATCGCCGCAATCGGATAGATGAACGACAGCGCGCCGATCAGTGCGGTTGGCAGTTTCTGGATCGCGCCGTAGAGCAATACGTACATCAAACCGGTGTGGACGATGCCCAATGTCAGCAGACTCGCCCAAGCGCTCGGTGCCTGCGGCAGTGCCGAAAAGTGCGCGAACGGCGCGAGCAGCAGCACGCCGGTGCAGACCTGAATCAGCGCGATCAAATGCGGCGGCGTGCCGGTCAGGCGTTTGATGATCAACGCGGCAATGGCGTACAAAAGCGCAGCGCCCAATGCTAGGCCAATCCCCACCAGATATTCATTGCCACCCTCGCCCTGCTCGCCGTGGGCACTGACAATCGCCAGCATGCCGAGGAACGAAACGCCCAGCCAGAAGAGCTTTTGCAGGGTGATTTTCTCGCCGAGAAACAGCGCCGCCAAGCCAACCAACATGAACGGCTGCACGTTGTAGACCGCCGTGCCGATGGCGATCGATGCCCGGGAATAGGAGCCGAACAGCAACACCCAATTGCCGACAATCGCCACGCCGCTGAGCACCGCGAGCAGAAACGTGGTGCGGGTCAGAATGCCGGGCCGGAGGAAGCCGAACGCGGCGCAGATCAACAGCAACGTGCCAGCGCCGAATACGCAACGCCAGAACACCACGTCCAGCACCGGTTGCCCGGACATCAGCACAAACCAGCCGATGGTCCCGGAGATGAGCATGGCGGCGGTCATTTCAAATGAGCCGTGGCGCAGTGTTTTGTCCATCGTCAGTCTCCCGTGATTGAGCGCAAATTATGCCAATCCGCCGCAGGGCTTCTCCAGCGCAAAAATCAGGCTAAACTCGGCTTTCGCCTTTTTTATCGAGGGCGTTTTGGCTCAATTGCCTAATAGGGGCTTCGCGATGACTGACGACATTGATCAAGTGCTGATCAGCGCGTTGATGGAAGATTCACGGCTTTCACTCAAGGCTTTGGCGCAGATCAGCGGCCTGTCCTCGCCCAGTGTTGCCGAGCGCTTGCGACGCCTTGAAGAGCGCGGTGTGCTCAAGGGTTACACCGTCGAGATCGACCCGAAGTGTTTCGGTTATCAGTTGCAGGCGATTGTGCGTATTCGGCCGCTGCCGGGCCAGTTGCAGGAAGTCGAGCGACAGATTCAGGCTATTCCCGAGTTCACCGAGTGCGATAAAGTCACCGGCGACGACTGCTTTATCGCGCGCTTGCACGTGCGCTCGATGGAACAGTTGGATACCCTGCTCGACCGCCTCAACACTCACGCGGAAACCAATACGGCCATCGTCAAGAAGACCCCGGTCAAACGCCGATTGCCGCCGATGGCGTGATTGGTTTTTTGTCGATATCAACGTAAATCAGGTTTTTTTTGCTAAGGATTGGCTTTATGAAAATTCAGATAATGGCCCTGGCCGCGCTGATGCTGGCGGGTTGCGGCACGGTGCAGACGGTGGTGCGCAGCGATGAAGCGGCGGCAAAAAGTCTCAAGGAACAGAAAAGTTATTGCGGCGCCATTCCGCGGATCTACAGCGGCGTGACCTACGACTTCTGTTACCTGAATGCGCCGCTGGAGAAAGGGCGTGATTCCGAGACGTATACCAATGCGCCGGCATTCATGTTGATCGACGTGGTGATATCCGGCGCGCTCGATACCTTGCTGCTGCCTTACACGATTTACCGGCAACAGGCTGATGGCAGCATAATTTTGAATGAGTGACGACAGGCCAGTAGAACCAGGCTGATAGACGACTTACCCAGTCAAATTTTTGCAGCGCCCATAAAAAAACCCGCCGAAGCGGGTTTTTTCATTGCTCAAGGCTGGCGATCAATCGTCGCGGCTCATGATGCCGAAGATCTGCAACAAGCTGATGAACAGGTTGTAGATCGATACATACAGGCTGATGGTCGCCATGATGTAGTTGCGTTCGCCGCCGTGAATGATGGCGCTGGTCTGGAACAGAATGCAGACCGAGGAGAACAGCACGAAACCTGCGCTGATCGCCAGTTGCAGCCCGCTGATCTGGAAGAAGATGCTGGCCAGCGTTGCACCCAGCAACACGAAGAAACCGGCGGTAATGAAACCACCGAGGAAGCTCATGTCCTTGCGGGTGATCAGCACGTAAGCCGACAGACCACCGAATACCAGCGCAGTCATCGCGAACGCGGAACTGACCACTTCAGCGCCGCCCTGCATGCCCAGGTAGCGGTTGAGGATCGGGCCAAGCAGGAAACCCATGAAACCGGTCAAGGCAAACGCCGACACCAGGCCCCACGCGGAATCGCGCAGTTTGTTGGTCAGGAAGAAAAGGCCATAGAAGCCGATCAGCACCACGAAAATGTTCGGGTAACCGACGCGCATCTGTTGAGCTACGAACGCCATCACACCGCTGAATGCGAGAGTGAGGGCGAGCAAGCCGTACGTGTTGCGCAGGACGCGGCTAACCTCTAGCTGCTCAGCCTGCACGCTGTTATTAACTGCGTAATCCTGTTCGCGCATGGCGACACTCCTGTTGGTTTGAAACGTTCAGTAGCAAAGATCATAACAGACGCTCTGTAACAAGCCATGCAGAGAGTTTGACAGTGTGTTTCATTCAGGTATTATGGCGCCCGCAACGCAATAGGAGGTGTGGCCGAGTGGTTTAAGGCAACGGTCTTGAAAACCGTCGACTGTAACAGGTCCATGAGTTCGAATCCCATCGCCTCCGCCATATTTGTACCGACAAAGCCCTGATTATTCAGGGCTTTGTCGTTTCTGGGGTTTGGAATTGACGCTGTATTTTCGAGCGTTACAAACTGCTTTACCCCTTCTGCGGCGTCCTGCCGAACGTTAAAATTCCTTCATGCAACACCGTGTAGTCAAACATGTGAAATCTCGCATCAGGACCGGTTTCGCTGAATCAGCATCCGCGTCAGGGTGTTGTCGCGTACCCAGTAGTGATGAAACAACCCGGCGGCGGCGTGTAAGCCGATCAACCAGTAACCCGAGCTGCCGATCAGTTCGTGCCAATACTTGAGCTGCTTGGCCAAGTCGGGGTCAACCGCGATCGGCGCGGGTATATGGAAGCCGAAGTATGGAAACGGTTTGTCGCCGGCGGCGAGCATCAGCCAGGCCAGCAGCGGAGTGGCGATCATCAACGCATAGAGGGCCAGGTGCGTCAGGTGCGAGATTACGCTCTGCCAGGCCGGCGGTTTTGGTGTGATCGGCGGACGGGGTGTCAGACGGCCGAGCAGGCGCAACCACACCAGTACGAAGATGCTCGCGCCGAACAGGCCATGAAGCCCCATGAGCAGGCCGCGCAGTTCAGAGCCTCGGGCCACGTAGCCCTTGATCTCGACGCACGCATACACTCCGACAAACAACGCCAGCATCAGCCAGTGCAAGGTTATCGACAGTTTTCCATAACGGTTTACGGCGGTATTGCGGGTCATAAGCGCCTCGAAATTATCATGAGCGACAGCCAAGTCTTTCAGCCGTTTGCATTCGGTTGCAGGGCAAACCGACGGTGCCACCCTGCCCTCTTAGTCTTAAGACAGTCTGAAGACCGTCGGTTCATAAAGCTTTTCTACCTTCAGACTTCGTTAAGAAATGGTTCGGATACTTGACTCAACCCTATTGAGAAAGGCGTTCCGCCCATGCCCCATTCTGACTGGAACATCCCTTTACCCTTGCACTTCGGCCAGACCGAAACTCCACAGATGCGTCTGTCGAGCGCTCTGTCGGGCGACGATCAACGCCCCCGGTTCGAGGCGTTCATCCAACAGCGCTTTAGCAAGGCCCACGGTGCCGACATCCGTCACTTCATGCCCGAATTGTTTGGTGTGCACAACGGTGACGGGCAGTTGTGTGCGGTAGCCGGGGTGCGCCGTGCACATGTCGAACCGCTGTTTCTGGAGCGTTATCTGGATGAGCCGATCGGAACGCTGATCAGTGCCGCAGCTGACCGTCTGGTGCAGCGGGACGCCATTGTCGAAGTCGGCAACCTCGCCGCCAGCGACACCGGCAGCGCACGCCTGAGCATCATCGCCATCACCTACTTGCTGGGCATGGGCGGCCTGGAATGGGTGACGTTCACCGGCAACATCGGGCTGGTCAACAGCTTCCACCGTCTCGGTCTGCAACCCGTCACATTGTGCGCCGCCGATCCGGAGCGCCTGGGTGACGAGCGTCAACACTGGGGCAGTTATTACGAAAGCAAACCGTGGGTGCACGTCGGCAACATCCGCGCCGGGTTTATCCATTTGCGCAACATCGGCCTGTTTACTCGATTGGGAATGCCGACCTCGATTGAAGGAGCCTGCCATGTCGCTTGAATTGCAACGCTTCCAGGAAACCTTGCGCAGCCATGCCCGGCGTAATGACAACACCACCGCACTGTGGGGCGATACGTTCAAGCTTGATTACGCCACCGTGTATGCCGAGGTGATGTATCGCCAGGAGCGCTTACGCGACGAGCAGGTGAAAGTCGTAGCCCTGGCGTTGGAGAACGGCGTCGAAGCGCTGCTGTGGGATCTGGCCATCCTGTTCGAAGGCTTGACCTGCGTGACGCTGCCGCCGTTTTTCAGCCCGGCACAACGTGCCCATTGCCTGGAGCAAAGTCAGGCCGAACGGGTGATTGCCGACTCAGAGCTGGAGGCCGAATTGCTCACCGCAGGTTATGAAAAACGCGGCGAATTCTGGTGCCGCAGCTTCAGTGGTCCCAACCGCATGCCGGCGCTGACCAGCAAACTAACCTTCACCTCTGGAACCACCGGCACCCCGAAAGGCGTGTGTTTGAGCACCGAAAGTCTGCTGCGGGTAGCGCGGGCGCTGAATCAGGCCAGCAAACCCAGCGATCCACAGCACCATGTGGCGCTGTTGCCCCTGGCGATTTTATTGGAAAACCTCGGCTGTTATGCGGCGCTGTATGCCGGTGCGACGCTGAGCCTGCCCAGTCAGAAAACTCTGGGCATTCAGGGTGCCAGCGGCGTCGATGTGCCGCGCCTGCTCAGTTACCTGGCCAGCCGAGCACCGCACAGTCTGATCCTGGTGCCACAGTTGCTGTCGTTGCTGGTCAGCGCCGCCGAACAGCAAGCCTTCAATCCACGAACACTGCGTTTTGCCGCGGTGGGTGGGGCACGGGTTGCAGCGGACTTGCTGCGCCGCGCGCAACGCGTCGGTCTTGCGGTCTACGAAGGTTACGGCCTCTCGGAATGCGCGTCGGTGGTGTGCCTCAATCGCCCCGGCGCTCAGCGCCCGGGCAGTGTCGGCCGGCCCCTGCCCCACGTCGAGATACGACTGGCCGACGACGGCGAAGTGCTGATAAAGGGCTCGACCTTGCTCGGCTATCTCGGCGAACCGTCGTGCGCCGAAGAATGGTGGCCAAGCGGTGATCTCGGCGAGTTCGACGAGCAAGGTTTTCTCTACCTCAAGGGCCGCAAAAAGCATCAGTTCGTTACCAGCTTCGGGCGCAACGTCAACCCGGACTGGGTCGAATCCGAACTCACCCAGCGCCGCGACATCGCCCAGGCATTCGTCTATGGCGAGGCGATGCCGCACAACCATGCATTGCTCTGGCCGCACCGCGCCGACTGCAGCAACGCGGAACTGGCTACTGCGGTCGCCGAGGCTAACGCGGCGCTGCCCGATTACGCCCAAGTGCATCGCTGGACACGCCTGCCCCAACCGTTCACTGCCGCCAATGGCTTGCTCACCGCCAAACGAGCTGTTCAATCTGCCGATAATCCTCGATGCCCTGCAAGGCAAGGTCAGTCTTGAGAGCTATCGGGCGTTTCTCGCTCAGGCCTACTACCACGTACGCCACACCGTGCCGTTGATGATGGCCTGCGGTGCTCGTTTGCCGAGCCGGCTAGAGTGGCTGCGCAAAGCAGTGTGCGAGTGCATCGAAGATGAATACGGCCACGAGCAGTGGGTGCTCAGTGATATTGCCGCGTGTGACGGAGACCGCGATGCAGTTCGCGATGGCCAGCCTTCGCTGCCGATCGAGCTGATGGTCAGCTACCTCTACGACCTGATCGCCCGTGGCAATCCGGCAGGTCTGTTCGGCATGGTCAACGTGCTGGAAGGCACCAGCATCGCGCTTGCTACTCACGCGGCGGGTAGCATCCGCGAGCGTCTGGCGTTGCCCGAAACTGCTTTCAGCTACTTGAGCTCCCATGGCTCGCTGGACATCGAGCACATGCAGACCTACCGCCGCCTGATGAATCAGTTGGAAGACCCGCAAGACCAAGCGGCAGTGATCAAAGCCTCAAAAGTCGTCTATCGCCTGTACGCCGACATGTTCCGCGGCTTGCCGCGTGTCGCGGAGGCTCAACATGCAGCTGCGTGACGCGCGTGTTGTGTTGACCGGTGCCAGCGGCGGCATCGGTTTGGCCATTGCC
>NZ_MKGS01000023.1:0-13557 GCF_002836905.1 Pseudomonas sp. 43NM1
CTGATCCCCCCGCCCGCAAAACCTCAACCGAACATCTATCCTTGTTAAAGGTCAACCGAGGAAGAGCAACGGCCCAGAGGGATGTTCATCGTGCATATCGCTGACATAACCATGTTCTACGCCCCTGCCAGCGGTGGCGTGCGCACTTATCTGGATGCAAAACATCGTCGCCTGAGCATCAAGCCGGGCATTCGCCACAGTCTGTTGATCCCTGGTTCACACTTCAGTGAACAGGACGGCATTTACACCGTTCCCGCCCCCGCCCTGCCCTTCGGCAAGGGTTATCGCTTCCCGCTGCGTCTGGCGCCGTGGCGCAACGTTTTGCAGGATTTGCAGCCGGACCTGATCGAAGTCGGCGATCCCTACCTCACCGCGTGGGCGGCGCTGGATGCGCGGCGGCAACTCGACGTGCCGGTGATCGGCTTTTACCACTCGGACCTGCCGCTGCTGGTAAGCAACCGCATGGGCAACTGGCTGACGACTAATGTCGAAGCCTACGTCAGCAAACTGTATGGCAACTTCGACCGGGTGCTGGCGCCCAGCCAAGTGATGGCCGACAAACTCACCGGTCTCGGCGTGCGCAATGTCTTTGTGCAGCCACTCGGCGTCGATTTGCAGACGTTCAACCCCAGCGCCCGCGATCCGGGCCTGCGCGCCGAGCTGGGAATTGCTGAAGACACTCGGCTGCTGATCTTCGCCGGCCGTGGCTCGAAAGAGAAAAACCTGCCGGTGCTGCTTAATTGCATGAAACGCCTCGGCCCGCGTTATCACTTGTTGCTGGTCGGCTCCTCAATGCCGGCGCAGGTGCCGGACAACGTTAGCGTGATCGATCAGTTTTGCCCGGCGCCGCAAGTCGCGCGGCTGATGGCCAGTGCCGACGCGCTGCTACATGCCGGCGATCAGGAGACTTTCGGCCTGGTGATCCTCGAAGCCATGGCCAGCGGGATTCCGGTGGTCGCGGTGGCGGCCGGTGCGTTCAGCGAAATCGTCAGCGAACACTGCGGTTTGCTCTGCGCGCCGAACAATCCCTTGGCGATGGCCAATGCGGTGCGCGAATTGTTCAGCCAGGGCAGCGTCGCGCTGGGCCAACAGGCGCGGCAACATGTCGAGCGCCATTACGCCTGGGACGCGGTGGTCAACAGTTTGCTCGGCCATTACCACGCCGTGCTCGGCAGCCCGATGGCCCTGGCCGCGAATGGTTGAAAGCGATGAATCCGCCAACCCTGTTACTGGTCCTGCACGACGTCGCGCCTCAAACCTGGGCGGATTACCAACCCTTCGTCGACGCTGTCGATGCCCTGGGTGATGTGCCGATTACGTGGCTGGTGGTCCCCGATTTTCACAAAAACAATCAGCTTGCAGCGCATGCGGAGTTTCGCCGAATGCTCGACAGCCGCGTCGCGCGCGGTGACGAACTGGCGCTGCACGGCTACTTCCATTGTGACGACGGACCGCCGGCGCATACCCCGCGAGACTGGTTCATGCGTCGCGTCTACACCCACGAAGGCGAGTTCTACAGCCTCTCGCAAACCGCCGCCCTCGCGCGTTTGCAGGCTGGCATTGAGGTGTTTCGCCGTTACAATTGGCCGCTCGAAGGTTTTGTCGCGCCGGCCTGGCTGATGAGTGATGGCACCCGCCAGGCATTGCGCCAGTTGCCATTGAGTTACACCAGCGACCCGCAACATCTGTATCGTCTGCCGGACTTTTCCGTGATCGACGCCCCCGGGCTGGTCTGGAGTGCGCGCAGTGCGTGGCGGCGCGGGTTGTCAAAAGTCATCAGCGATCAGCGCGAACAACGCTGGCGGCAAGCGCCGGTGATTCGCCTGGGCCTGCACCCGGTGGACATGCGGCACGCTTTTTCGCGCAATTATTGGCTACAAACACTTAAACGCTTAATGGATGAGGGCCGTGTGCCAATGACCAAGGCCAACTGGCTGAAGCTGCAACCTGAACGTATCGGCCGCGTCGCATGAGTCGGGGGATTCTGCTGTTTCTTGCGTTGCTCGCGGCGGTAATGATTCCGCTGGTGCTGGGCGGCAACGAAACCTGGTCGCGGCTGCAAAGCTTTCCGCTGAGCGGGTTGCTGATCATGTTCGGCATGATTCTGCTGTGCTGGGTGGTCAACACCATGCGCTTGCGCCTATTGCTCGGCGATCAACGCCACAAAGTCACACGGGTCAAAAGCCTGGGTGTGGTCATGGCGGCAGAGTTTGCCTATTGCGCCACGCCCGGCGGCAGCGGCGGCCCATTGACGATCATGGCGCTGCTGGCGCGCAACGGCGTGCGCCCGGCTCGCGGCAGCGCGGTGTTTGCCATGGACCAGTTGAGCGATCTGCTGTTTTTCCTCTGCGCGCTCAGCGGCATTCTGATTTACGCCCTGTTCCAGCACCTCAGCCAACGCATGGAATGGCTGCTGACGGTGAGCGCGGTGTCGATGTTCGGCGGGCTGATCTGCTGCGTCGCCGTGGCGCGTTATCACCGTTTGCTGATTCGCCTGGGTGGTCGGCTGCTGGTGCGGCTGAACGTCAAAGGCTCTACGCGGATGCGCTGGGCGCGCAAACTCCTGCATTTTCTGGCGGCATTCACTGACACGCTGAAACTGCCGGTGCCGACGCTGATCAAGGTGTTTGCCCTGACGTGCGTGCATTGGATTTTGCGTTATAGCGTGCTGTACCTGGCGTTGCGCGGTTTGGGCGCGGACTTGCAGTGGGCCTGGAGTTTTCTGATCCAGATGCTGTCGTTGAGTGCGGGGCAGTTCAGCCTGTTGCCGGGCGGTGCCGGGGCGGCGGAGTTGACTTCAGCAGCCTTGCTGGCGCCGATGGTGGGCAAATCGACCGCAGCGGCGGCGATCCTGATTTGGCGGGCAGTGACGTATTACTTTTATCTGGTGGTCGGTGGGCCGGTGTTTCTGATAATGCTCGGGCGACCACTGTTGAAGAAGTTGATGAAGTTCAAACAGGCCTGAATGTCAGTCTTCTTCAGACTCCGGTTTCAACTCTTCCCACAACTGCGCGGCGTCCGGGAAATCGGTGCCGTCGTCCGGGCTCAGCTCATCCGGGTCATAGCGGCTCAAACAGCCTTCGCCCAATGTCGCGGGTGCTTTGGATGTGGCTTTGTCGAGTGGGTCGCTCATGTTTGTCTCCCGGTTCTGCTCGTTCCCACGCAGGGCATGGGAACGAGCTTGCACTCAGCTTAGAACACCACGGTTTTATTGCCGTGCACCAACACCCGGTCTTCCAGGTGATAACGCAGACCGCGGGCCAGGACCATTTTCTCGACGTCGCGACCGAAGCGCACCATGTCTTCGATGCTGTCGCTGTGGCTGACGCGCACCACGTCCTGCTCGATGATCGGGCCGGCGTCGAGTTCTTCGGTGACGTAGTGGCAGGTCGCGCCGATCAACTTCACGCCACGCAGGGAAGCCTGGTGGTACGGCTTGGCGCCGACAAACGACGGCAGGAAGCTGTGGTGAATGTTGATGACTTTGTGCGCGTATTCGCGGCACAACGCCGGCGGCAGAATCTGCATGTAACGGGCAAGTACCACCACTTCGGCGTCGTGCTGTTTGACCAGACGCGAGACTTCGGCGAAGGCCGGCTCTTTATCCTGCGGATTGACCGGCACGTGGTAATAAGGAATACCGTGCCACTCGACCATGCTGCGCAAGTCGTCGTGGTTGGAAATCACGCAGGAGATTTCGCAGTCCAGTTCATCGCTGTGCCAGCGGTGCAGCAAGTCCGCCAGGCAGTGCGACTCGCGGCTGGCCATCAACACCACGCGCTTCTTCTGCTCGGTGTCGGTGACACGCCAGTCCATCGAGAACTCTTCGGCGATCGGCGCAAATGCCTCGCGGAAGGCTTCAAGACCGAATGGCAGCGAGTCGGCACGAATTTCGTGACGCATGAAGAACCAGCCGCTCAGATTGTCCGAGTGGTGGCTCGCTTCAGTGATCCAGCCGTTATGTGACGCCAGAAAGTTACTGACTTTAGCAACGATACCGACGCGGTCCGGGCAAGCAATCACCAGCCGAAAAGTGCGCATTTGGGTCAAACTCCAGAACTTCGTAAAGGCCGCCATTCTAGCGATTGCGCAGCAAAACTGCAGTATTGATGATGCCGCGCTCGGCACATTGGGCGCAGACACGGCTGGCGCCAGCATCACGCGCTGGCGTAATGGTGCTCACGCAAGCGTTCTTCAAGCATGCAATTGTGAATATCTGTGTTGACTGCATCACACTATTTAACTGCACATTGAATTTATGGCTATTTGATCGCAACTAATTTAAATAAAACCCGGGTTAAATGTTTACTTGCTGAAACACCCTGACTATTATTGCCGCACTGTCCCTGCCATCCCGCTTCCTACATAAGGTAGTCCTCATGTCCTTGATCAACGAATACCGCGCCACCGAAGAAGCTATCAAAGAGCTGCAAGCCCGTTTGAAGAATCTGTCCCAAGACGACAAACTGCAAACCGAGCTGGAATTCGAAGGCAAGCTGCGCACCCTGATGGGTGAATACTCCAAGTCCCTGCGTGACATCATTGCGCTGTTGGATCCAGAGTCCAAGTCCAAGGCACCACGTGGCGGCGCAGTAAAAACTACTGGCACCAAGCGTGCTCGCAAAGTTAAACAATACAAAAACCCGCACAACGGCGAAGTCATCGAAACCAAAGGTGGCAACCACAAAACTCTGAAAGAGTGGAAAGCCAAGTGGGGCGGTGACGTGGTTGAAGGCTGGGCTACCCTGCTGGGCTAAGCTGCACGCCGGTCACAGAATGATTATGTGACACAAAAGAACGCCAGCGAATGCTGGCGTTTTTTTATGCCTGCGATTCAGCCGGCAATCATTCGATGTTGATGTTCAACCGTTGGCGTAATCCTTCGACATGAATCATCCATTGACTGAGTACTTCCTGCTGAAACGATGTAGCGCTATTGGCCAATTGCGCGGCGTCGCGTGCAAAAGATTCCAGGGTATTTGGCGCGCCCCATTCTGGAGCAGACAAACGTTGCTGACAGAATATGCGCCAGCGTTCTTGCTCTTCCACACTCAGCGTGTCGGGGAAGTTACGTGCGCGATATCGAAACAATAATTCAGGTAAACGTTCGTCATCGAACGGCCATTGTTGTTGCGCTAATTGCAGCGGGTCGGCGGCCCTGACTTGATCACATAGACGCCGATCGCGATCACCGATAAAGCCATCATATAACTGCTGTTCCGGGTCTTCGCTGGAAGTAAAAGCCTCGCTGGCGTAAATCGCCATGACTTTATCGCGCCAAACTTGTTGTGCGTCACTTAGCCGCAGCGCGCGCTGCTGATACAGCGCCATATCCAGGCCGAGGCGTTGCTGATCTTCGGCGCGAAGTACCGACAACGGTGCGACCACCGGGCACTTGTTGATATGAATGAGTTTGAGCGGCACCGGCAATTCGCCTTCGGCCAGATCATCGCGGCGCGTGTAGAGGCGCTGGCGCAATGTTTCGGCATCGAGGTCGAGCAAGCCCTGCGGATCGAGGTGCAAGTCGCAGACGATCAGCGCGTTCTTGTTGCGCGGATGCCACGCCAGCGGCAGCACCACACCGACAAAACTGCGAGCCGCCGAAAACCGCCCGGAGATGTGCACCATCGGCTGCAACAAGCGAATCTGATCCATGACTTTCTGTTTGCTGCGCAGCTGGAACAGCCAGTCGTACAACTTCGGTTGTTTCTGCCGAATCAACCGCGCCAGGGCAATGGTCGCGCGCACGTCGGACAAAGCCTCGTGAGCGTTGCCGTGATCGATGTTGTTGGCCACCGTCAGCCGATCAAGCTTGAGCGTCACCCGCCCCTGGTCATCCGTTGGCCACTCCAGCCCATCGGGACGCAAGGCATAGGCTGCGCGCACCACATCGATCAGGTCCCAACGGCTGTTGCCGCCCTGCCACTCGCGGGCATACGGGTCGAAAAAGTTTCGATACAGGCTGTAACGGGTCATCTCGTCGTCGAAACGCAACGTGTTGTAACCCGCGCCGCAAGTGCCGGGCGCCGCGAGTTGGGCGTGCACCCGCGTCATGAAATCGGCTTCGCTCAAGCCCAGTTCGGCGAGGCGGCTCGGGGTGATGCCGGTGATCGCGCACGCCGCCGGGTGCGGCAGGATGTCGTCACTGGGCTGGCAATACAGATTGACCGGCTCGTCTATTTCATTGAGCTCAAAGTCGGTGCGAATCCCCGCGACTTGCAACGGGCGGTCGCATCGGGGATTGATGCCAGTGGTTTCATAGTCGTACCAGAAGATCGAAGTCACGGGCTGTTCCTGAACTGAAGACGGGCGAAGTCTGGCGCACACCGCGCGTTGCGGCCAGTGCTCTGGTCATTCAAACATGTTCGACTTTGCCGCGTGCACTACATAGTTATGTCGTTTTTACCCGAGAGGCTGCTAGCATCGGCCACAGATTGACTGCCGATCCGGCCTCATCATTCAGGTTGCCCATGCTCGTGACCACAGCACTGCCAAGGAAAGCGACGCTGTCCCCGCCACTGGACACGCGGTATCACGTCGAAACGCCGGAAGGCATCGACTTGCCACTGCGCCCGGCCGGGTTGCTGGTCCGTGCGCTGGCGTTCAGCATCGACCTGGGTTTGCGCGGGTTGATCCTCGGCCTGCTGTTTATCGTCCTGGCGTTTCTCGGCCGGCTCGGCGCCGGGCTCGGTTCGCTGCTGCTGTTCGCGATCAGTTGGTGGTACATGGTGTTGTTCGAGGTGCTCAATCAGGGGCGCTCGCCCGGCAAACACATGATGGGTTTGCGCGTGGTGCAGGACGACGGCACGCCGATTGGCTGGTCGGCCTCGTTGCTGCGAAACCTGCTGCGATTTGTCGATATGCTGCCGTTCGGTTACTTCCTCGGCGCCATCAGTTGCCTGCAACACCCCACCTTCAAACGCCTCGGCGACCTCGCCGCCGGCACGCTGGTGATCTACAGCGAAGCAAAACTGCGCCGCCCTGACTTGCCCGAGGCCCAGCCCCGGCGCCCGGCGTTTGCCCTGACATTGACCGAGCAGCGGGCGATTCTCGGTTTCGCCGAACGCCAAAGTGAACTGTCGCCGGCGCGGGTCGATGAGCTGGCCAGCCTGCTCGCGCAACCCTTGCACGTTGCGCCGCCGCACGCCGTGGCCGAACTCAACGGCATCGCTCGCGGCTTGTTGGGTCCGACATGAAGCAAAGCCTTTTCGAGAGTCGGCACAAGGCCGAATGGGAGCACTTCGCGCTGGTCCTCGAGCGTCTGGAGCGCGGCAAGCCCACTGCGCGCATCGCCAGTTTCCCCAAGGACTATCGCCGCCTCTGCCATCACCTGGCGCTGGCGCAAGAGCGCGGCTACAGCAGTTTTCTCATCGACTCGTTGCAGCATCAGGTGCTGCGCGGGCATCAGCAGTTTTATCGGCACCGCAGCCGGCTCGGGGCGAATGCGCTGGCGTTCATCCTCGCCGACTTCCCGCGACTGGTGCGTCAGCAGTGGCCGTTTGTGCTCGCGGCGGTGCTGATGTTTTTTGGCAGTCTGATCGGCATGGGACTGTTGGTTTACCTGTTCCCGGACTTGATCTACAACCTGATCCCGGCCGATCAGGTCAGCGAGATGCAAAGCATGTACGACCCGGTGGCCGGGCACCTCGGGCGCTCGGCCGAACGTGCCGCTAGCGAAGATTGGGTGATGTTCGGTTACTACGTGATGCACAACATCGGCATCGCGTTTCAGACCTTCGCCAGTGGTTTGCTGTTGGGTCTGGGCAGCGTGTTTTTCCTGATCTTCAACGGTTTGACCATCGGCGCGGTGGCCGGGCACCTGACGCAAATCGGCTACGGGCAAACCTTCTGGTCCTTCGTGATTGGCCACGGCGCCTTCGAATTGAGCGCCATCGCCCTGTCCGGCGCGGCGGGTCT
Source organism: Pseudomonas sp. 43NM1 (assembly GCF_002836905.1). Lineage (NCBI taxonomy): Bacteria > Pseudomonadati > Pseudomonadota > Gammaproteobacteria > Pseudomonadales > Pseudomonadaceae > Pseudomonas > Pseudomonas sp. 43NM1. The sequence continues at coordinate 7,918 of NZ_MKGS01000023.1, forward strand.
GCAACTCGGTTGGGCATTGATTGCCCCGGGCCGCCTGCCCCGCGCCGAAGCGCTGCGGGTGGCGGCGCGCAAGAGCGTGCTGCTGATTTGCGGGGTGATGCTGTTTCTGTTGATTGCCGCGTTTGTCGAAGCCTATTGGTCGTCGATGACCACGGTGACGCCGATCACCAAATACCTGGTCGGCGCGGCGCTGTGGTTGTTGGTGATCGGGTATCTGTTGTTGGCCGGACGGACTCGCCATGCGCCTGAGTGATGCCACCGTCGTCATTCGCCCGCGTAACAGCTGGGAAGCCATGGACCTCGGCGTGCTGCTGAGCCAGCGCCATCGACGCCTGTTGATGACCAGTTGGGCCATCGTCACTTTGCCGATTTTCATCCTTCTAAGTGTGCTGCTGTGGGATTCGCCGTCGCTGGCGGTGTTTATTTTCTGGTGGCTGAAACCGGCGTTTGAACGCCTGCCGCTGTACATCCTGTCAAAGAGTCTGTTCGGCGAAACGCCCACGCTCAAACAAGCGCTGCGCGAATGGCCGCGCCTGCTCAAGCCGCAATTGCTTGCCAGCCTGACCTGGCGGCGCTTGAGCCCGAGTCGCAGTTTCGTGATGCCGGTGGTGCAACTTGAAGGCCTCGACGGCGTGCAACGTCAGCAGCGTCTGGCGGTATTGCTGCAACGCAATGCCGGCGCCGCGCAGTGGCTGACGATCATCGGCGTGCACCTGGAAACCGCGTTGTGGGTCGGCCTGATGGTGCTGTTTTACTTGCTGCTGCCGCAGCAGATCGAACTCGATTGGGACTGGCAAAGCCTGATCGCCGCCGCCAGTCATGACTGGTTGTGGCTGGAACACCTGACCAACGCCTTTTACGCATTGGTGCTGGTGGTCTGGGAACCGATTTATGTCGCGTGCGGTTTCAGTTTGTACCTGAACCGGCGCACGGTGCTGGAGGCCTGGGACATCGAACTGGTGTTCCGGCGCATGCGTCAGCGCCTGAGCAGCGCGGCGGCGGTTTTGCTAGTGGCGCTGATTGTGCTGATTCCCAACCCACAAACGCCGTGGGCCGCCGAGCCGGTGATCTCGCCGGACACGCCGCGCCTGCTCGATCAGCCACTGACCAGCCAGGCATCGCGCGACAGCATCAAGGCAATCCTCGAGCAGCCGCCGTTCAAGAACAACGAATCGGTGACCCGCTATCGTTTCGGCGAGGAGCAGCCCGCCAGCCAAAGCCAAGAGGATGGCAGCGCCCCTGACTGGTTGAAAACCCTGCTGAGGTTGCTCGACGGCCAGGGTTTCGGCGCCATCGCGACACTGTTGGAAGTGCTTTTGTGGGGCACGCTGATTGCCGCGCTCGGTCTGTTGATCTGGCGTTATCGCGAGTGGTTGCAGGCGTTCGTCAGCCGCCGACCGACCCGCCGACGCCAAGTCGAGCGGGCAATCCCAAAGCAACTGTTCGGGCTGAATGTGCATCAGCAAACCCTGCCCGCCGACGTCGCGGCTGCGGCCGAACAACTCTGGCAAAGCAATCCTCGCGAAGCGCTTGGCTTGCTTTATCGCGCGCTGCTCAGCCGTTTGTTGCATGACTTCAATCTGCCGTTGAAAGACGCCGACACCGAGGGCCAGGTGCTCGAGCACGTCGGCCACCTGCAACAACCGGACTTGCTCGCGTTCAGCCAAACCCTCACCCAACACTGGCAAGCCATGGCTTACGGGCACCGCTTGCCACCAGCGCAGTCGCAGCAGCAACTGTGCGACGGCTGGCGGGCGCTGTTTCACTCGGGAGCCGCGCATTGAGCCGGCGCGGATGGCTGGCGCTCGGCGCGGTGGTGGCCGTGTTGCTCGGTGCTTTGTGCGTTTATCTGTACCTCAACGCCACGCCGTATCAGGAGATCGTCGACCACGGCCCTTCTCCCGAGGCGCGCGCCAATCCGTATCTGGCGGCTGAACAGTTTCTGCGCCAGCAAGGGCTCGCGGTCACCCACGCCAACAGCCTCGACGTGCTGCCCGGCATCGAGCCGCATCAGAACAGCCTGCTGCTGTTCGGCGATCGTTCGAACATGACCCCGCGCCAGGTAGATCAAGTGCTGAACTGGACCCGCGCCGGTGGCCGATTGCTGTTTGTCGCCGAGTCGCTGTGGGATGAAAAGACCGGCCAGAGCAATGACCTGCTGCTCGACCGCGTGCAAGTGCATCAATCCCTGAGCAAAGACCTCAAAGAGCCGCCGCCAGACGCGCTTGACGATGCCTTTCCAAAACTGACCAAGCTGTATCTGGAAGATGAAGAGGCGCCCGCCTACGCCGGTTTCGATACCGCATTCCATCTCGAGGACCCGAACAATCTCGCGCAGGCCTGGGCCAACAGCGGCAAGGCAACGCACATGATGCAACTGGCCCACGGGCTCGGTTCGATCATCGTGGTCACCGACGCCGACCTGTGGACAACCCCGGCCATCGAGCAATACGACAACGCCTGGCTGCTGTGGTACTTGAGCGCCGACACCAATGTGACGCTGCTGTACAACAGCGAACACGATTCGCTGCTGACCTTGCTGCTGCGCTATTTTCCGCAAGCGCTCGTGGCCCTCGCGGCGTTGATCCTGCTCGGTTGCTGGCATGCCGGCGTGCGCCATGGGCCGCTGTTGCAACCGCCAGCGAAAGCCCGTCGACAACTTCAGGAACACCTGCGCGCGAGCGCCGATTTCATGCTCCGGCGCAACGGCCAGGACAGTCTGCTGCAAGCCTTGCAGCACGACATCCTGCGCCGCGCGCGTCGCCGTCATCCCGGTTTTGAACAACTGGCGGTTGCCGAACAATGGCTGGTGCTGTCGCGCCTGACCCGGCAACCGACCCGCGCCATCAGCCAGGCCCTGAGCCCGCGCCCGAAACAGCGGCTGTCCAGCGCTGAGTTCAGCCGTCAGGTCGCCCACCTGCAAACTTTGAGGAATGCCTTATGAGTGACATCGAGCCCGGCAGCCAACAACACGCCGCCCAGCAACGCCAGCGTGCCAGTCAACTGGCGCAGTCGGTGCGCGGCGAATTGCGCAAAGCCGTGATCGGCCAGAACAGCGTGATCGACGACGTGCTGACCGCGTTGATTGCCGGCGGCCACGTGTTGCTCGAAGGCGTGCCGGGGTTGGGCAAAACCCTGCTGGTGCGCGCCCTCGCTCGCTGCTTCGGTGGCGAGTTCGCGCGGATCCAGTTCACCCCGGATTTAATGCCCAGCGACGTCACCGGGCACGCGGTGTACGACCTGCAAACCGAGCAATTCAAACTGCGCAAAGGCCCGTTGTTCACCAACCTGTTACTGGCTGACGAGATCAACCGCGCGCCGGCCAAGACCCAGGCTGCGCTGCTCGAAGCGATGCAGGAACGCCAAGTCACCCTTGAAGGACGCGCGCTGCCGATCGCGCAACCATTCATGGTCCTCGCCACGCAAAACCCGATTGAACAGGAAGGCACTTATCCACTGCCGGAAGCGGAACTGGATCGCTTCATGCTCAAGGTGCGTATGGATTATCCCGACGCCGAGCAGGAGTTGGACATGGTGCGCCAGGTCAGCCGCTCGACCCGCGCCGACATGCTTGACGTGCAGCCGCTGCGCACGGTGTTGCAGGCCAAGGACGTGATGGTGTTGCAGCGGATTGCCAGCGACTTGCCGCTGGACGAACACGTGCTCGATTACGCCATCCGTCTCGCCCGCGCGACGCGCACCTGGCCCGGCCTGACGTTAGGCGCCGGGCCTCGCGCATCGATTGCGCTGGTGCGTTGCGCGCGGGCGCGGGCGTTGTTGCGCGGTGGCGAGTTCGTCATCCCGGACGACATCAAGGGCTGCGCGCTGGCGGTGTTGCGCCATCGCGTGCGGATCGCGCCGGAGCTGGATATCGAAGGCCTGAATGTCGATCAGGTGCTGCAACAGCTGCTCGACCAAGTCGCGGCGCCACGCCTGTGAAACCGTCGCGTCTGCTGCTGATCTGGCTGTCCGTGTTACTCGGTTTCGGCATGGTGCTGGGGACGTTGCGCGCGCTCGAATTCGCCCTTCCAGACCATCTGTCTGCGATCAGTTGGGCGCTGTTGCTGGCGCTGCTGGTGTTGAGCGGGATTGACGCGATCCGCCTCAAACGCTTGCCCGCGCCGCGGCTCAAACGGCAGATGCCCGGTAGCCTGGCACTGGGCCGTTGGAGCGAGGTGCAACTGGAAGTCGAACACGATTTTTCCGACGCGCTGAGGGTAAAAATCTTCGATCACGTCCCCGATGGCCTGAGCTTCGAACACCTGCCGCTGACACTCGAATTGCAACCCGGCCAACGCAGTTTGATCAGCTATCGTCTGCGCCCGTTGCGCCGTGGCCATTTCAGTTTCGAACAGTGCGAAATCAACCTGCCGAGCCCGATGGGCCTGTGGTCCGACAAACGCTTGCTCAGCGTGCGCGACAGCACCCGGGTCTACCCGGATTTCGCGCGCCTGTATGGCGGCGAATTGCTGGCGGTGGACAACTGGCTCAGCCAACTCGGTGTGCGTCAGCGGCAACGGCGGGGCCAGGGGCTGGAATTTCATCAGTTGCGCGAGTACCGCGAGGGCGACAGCTTGCGCCAGATCGACTGGAAAGCCACGGCCCGCCAACGCACGCCGATTGCCCGGGAATATCAGGACGAACGCGATCAGCAGATTGTTTTCATGCTCGACTGCGGCCGCAGCATGCGCAGCCAGGACGGTGAACTGAGCCACTTCGACCATGCGTTGAATGCCTGCCTGCTATTGAGTTACGTCGCGTTGCGTCAGGGCGATGCCGTGGGGTTGAGCACCTTCGCCAACGATCAACCGCACCACCTCGCCCCGGTCAAAGGACCGGGCCAACTCAAGGTTTTGCTCAACGCCGTGTACGACCTCGACAACACCCCGCGCCCCGCCGACTATCAGGCCGCCGTCAGCCACTTGCTGGCCCGGCACAAGCGCCGTTCATTGGTGGTGCTGGTGACCAACCTGCGCGATGAAGACGATGAAGAATTGCTCGGCGCGGTCAAACGTCTGGGCCAGCAACATCGCGTACTGGTTGCCAGTCTGCGCGAGGACACGCTGGACGAACTGCGCCAATCGCCAGTGCAAACCTTGCCTGAGGCGTTGGTGTATTGCGGCACGGTGGATTACTTGAACGCGCGGGCCGAACTCCATGAGCGCTTGAGTGCTCATGGCGTCCCGGTGCTGGAGGCCCGGCCCGCAGAACTGGGGGCCGGGTTGGTGACGCGGTATTTGAGTTGGAAGAAGGCTGGGGTGTTTTGATTTCATCTAGTCCGGAATGACATCGACATAAATCGTCCGTCGGACAGGTTCCTCCCTGACGTTCCTCACTTCGACGGTCATTCCGAGGTATTCGCTGGCACGACTTTTTTGTAATCTCGAATAGATGCCATCTATATTCGTGCGAACCGCGATCATCTCGCCCCCCGACTGCAGGGGTCGTGTCACGAACACTTCTTTGTCGATAGCCGGCTGACCATCCTCCGTGTTCACAAAGTAGGCTTTCAGAACGACGAACACGCGTTCTTGTACGGAACCGGAAGGCTTCGCCGTCAGCTCTTTTATCGTCAGATGAGCCGGTTTGACCTCGACCGGGACCGCCACTGATGCCACGTCCCAGCCACCCTCCCCGCCC
>NZ_MKGS01000024.1:0-12870 GCF_002836905.1 Pseudomonas sp. 43NM1
CTGCAAGCGCTGGCCTTGGTGCAGCCTGAAACTGCGCCACGGCGCCAACGGCTGGCCATCCACTTGCGCGCCGAGGTCAGCGCCGGCCAGCGCCAGCACACAATCTTCCTCGGCCAGCACGGTGAATCCGCCGAGGGTGATTTCCACCACTGGCGCATCCAGGCCGTTACCGAGCAGCCAATTGGCCCACGACATCGAGCGCCAATCCAGCCCGCCGCCCTGGGTCACGCCCAGATGCCGCACGCCAAATCGCCCGGCGTCCTGCAACAGGCACAGCGGCGTGCTTGCTTCAATTCTCAGTCGGCTCATGCCTGCGCCTCCAGTGGCGTATCGTCGCCGCCGAGGTTGATGAATTCGGCGTGGCTGACCGCTTCAAAGCGCACCGTGTCGCCCGGCTGCATCAGGCTGTAGCCGTCGCGCTCGCGGTCGAACAGTTTTGCCGGAGTGCGGCCGATCAGGTTCCAGCCACCGGGGGAAACCGCCGGATAAGCCGCCGTCTGGCGCTCGGCGATACCGACGCTGCCCGCCGCGACTTTCTTGCGCGGCGTATTCAGACGCGGCGCCGCCAGCACTTCCTCGACCAGCCCCATAAACGCGAAACCCGGCGCGAAACCCAACGCAAACACCTGATATTCGCGCTCGCTGTGGCGGCGGATTACCTCGTCCATCGACAAGCCGCTGCGTTGCGACAACAGGCCCAATTCCGGGCCGACGCTGACGTCGTACCAGACCGGCAACACATGGCAATGGCCGCGCGTACTGGCGTTGGGCGACAGATCAATCAACGCTTCGCCGATCAATTCCCGCGCCTGCGCCGGGCTCAGCGCGGTCAGCTCGTAATGCACCATCAGCGTCGTGTAGGACGGCACCAGATCAATCAAATGTTCGCCAAACGCAGCGCGTAATGCTTCGCTGGCGGCGAGCATCCACGGCATGTTCGCTTCGGCGATTTCATCGAACAGCCGCACCATCAGGCAATCCAGCGCGACCACTTCTACCCGCAGTTTCATGAGGCGCTCTGCTGATTCAAGGCTTCGCGGATGCGCTGCACGGCGGCCACCGAACTGGCGTTGTCGCCGTGCACGCACAGCGTGTTGGCGCGCAACTGCAAAGCGCTGCCGTCGCTGGCAGTGAGCGAGTCGCCACGGGCAATGGTCAGCGCCTGTTCGATGATTTTCTCCGGTTGGTGATGCACCGCGCCGGGCAATTGCCGCGAAAGCAGTTTGCCGGCGCTGTCATAGGCGCGGTCGGCGAACGCCTCGAACCACAAGGTCACGCCGCATTCGTCGCCCAATTGCTGCGCGGCGCTGTTGTCGCGGGTGGCCATCAGCATCAGCGGCAACGTGCGGTCATACGCCGCGACGGCCTCGATCACCGCGCGCAATTGCGCCGGGTTGGCCATCATGTCGTTGTACATCGCGCCGTGCGGTTTGACGTAACTGACCCGCCCACCCTGCGCCCGGCAAATGCCGTCGAGGGCGCCGATCTGGTAATGCAGAATGTCTTGCAGTTCCTGCGCGGCATAGGCCATCGAGCGCCGACCGAAACCGACCAGGTCCTGATAGGCCGGGTGCGCGCCGATCTGCACGCCGTGGCTCAGGGCCAGGCCGACGGTCTGGCGCATGATGCTCGGATCGCCGGCATGAAAGCCGCAAGCGATGTTGGCGCAGTCAATGAACGGCATGACCTCGGCGTCCAGACCCATGGTCCAGTTGCCAAAGCTTTCGCCAATGTCGCAGTTCAATAGCAGGCGGCTCACGGTGAACACTCCTGTAGGCATTTTCTTTTTTTACTGCCGGGACATTCTTGTAAATCTCGCCCGGCAGATTATCAGTTGCTGGCTATTAAGCTATTCGGCAACCAGTTGCTTGCCACGAGTTTCCGGCAGGCTCAGCGCCGCAAGGATCACCACGCCGTAGGACACCGCCGCAAATGCGCCGATGCCTACGCTCAACGGTACTTTCTGGCTGAGCAAACCGATAAACAGTGGGAACAACGCCGCCAGCGCCCGACCGATGTTGTAGCAAAAACCCTGGCCCGAGCCGCGAATCCGCGTCGGAAACAACTCAGTCAAAAACGCGCCCATGCCACTGAAAATCCCCGAAGCAAAGAAGCCCAACGGGAAGCCCAGCCACAGCATCACGCCATTGCTGACGGGCAATTGGGTGTAAAGCAGAACGATGGTGAAAGAGCCGACGGCGAACAGGATGAAGTTCTTTTTGCGCCCGAGGATGTCGGTCAGATAAGCGCTGATCACGTAGCCGACGTAGGACCCGACGATCACCATCGCCAGATAACCGCCGGTGCCGAGCACGCTCAAGCCGCGTTCATTCTTGAGGAAGGTCGGCAGCCACGAGGTGATTGCGTAGTAACCGCCGAGGGCGCCGGTGGTCAGCACCGAGGCGCGAATGGTCGTGAAAAGAATGCCGGGCGCGAAGATCTCGTAGAATTTCGCCGGGTTGCTCGGCTCTTGCTTGGCTTTGGCTTCGCGATAGATTTCCGGGTCCTTGACCAATCGACGGACGAAGATCACGAAAATCGCCGGGACGATGCCGAAGATAAACAAAGCGCGCCAGGCGTCTTCCGGCGGCAACACCGAGAACAGCAACGCGTACAGAATCGCGGTCAAGCCCCAGCCCAGCGCCCAACCCGATTGCACCATGCCCACCGCTTTGCCACGGTCCTTGGCCCGAATCACTTCGCCCATCAACACCGCGCCGGCCGTCCATTCACCGCCGAAACCAAACCCCATCAAGGTGCGGCTGATCAGCAATTGTTCGTAGTTTTGCGCGAAGCCGCAGAGAAAAGTGAAGAAGGCAAACCACAGCACGGTCAGTTGCAAAGTGCGCACGCGGCCGATGCGGTCGGAGAGAATCCCCGCCACCCAACCGCCGATGGCCGAGGCGATCAGCGTGCTGGTGTGAATCAGCCCCGCTTCGCCGGTGGTGATGCCCCACATCGCAATCAGCGTCGGCACCACGAAGCTGAGCATTTGCGTGTCCATGCCGTCGAGGCCATAGCCGATCTTGCAGCTCCAGAACGTGCGACGTTCCTGTTGATTGATGTTGCGATACCAGTCAAACGGCCCGGGCCGAGCCGTGGCTTTGGGGATTGCAGTGGTGTCGGGCGCACTCATGGCGGATCTCCGTGCAAATTTTATTGGTATTGTTCTGAGCCCCGACGACGCCTATCGTGGGAACCGGATGGCCTGATTTTTGGGCGCCCGGCCCTGCTGCGTCCAACTAATAAAAACCCGGTCCAGGCATAAGATTTCTTTATCCAAGAGCAAATCCCATGAATTTGAAGTTCCTCGAAACCTTCGTTTGGGTTGCTCGCTTGAAGAGTTTTCGCCTGACGGCAGACAAGCTCTTCACCACCCAGGCGTCGATTTCAAGCCGCATCGCGGTGCTTGAAAGTGAACTGGGGGTGAAGCTGTTTCTGCGTGATTCGCGAGGCGTGAGCCTGACCCCCGACGGCTTGAAAGTGCTCGAATATGCCGAGCAGATGATGGACACCATGCAAGCGCTCAAGCAGTCGATCGAAACCCGCTCGAGCAAGGTCGGACGGGTACGCGTCGGGGTCATGGACACGGTGATTCACACGTGGCTGAGCCCGCTGGTGGCGCAAATGATGGATCACTATCCGCTGGTGGAAATCGAGCTGGTGGCCGATACCTCGCTGAACCTCTGCGATCAGCTGCAAAAAGGCTTTCTCGACCTGATCCTGCAAACCGATCTGTTACGCCAGGAAAGCGTGCGCAGCCTCGAACTGGCCAGCCACCCGATGGGCTGGATCGTCGCGAGCAATTCCCTGTACAACCGCGAGTATTCAGGCGTCGCGGACCTGGCGCGGGAACGGATCATTACCTACTCGAAAAACTCCCATCCGCATCAGGATATTTTGGCGTTGATGCAGGCCAACGGCGTGATGACGCCGCGCCTCAATTGCGTGAATTCGGTGTCGGCGATTACCCGCTTGCTGCGCGATGGTTTTGGCATCGGCGCATTGCCACCGGTGCTGGTGGCCGAGGAACTGGCGCGCGGGGAATTGACGTTATTGCAGATCGACCAGCGACCGCCGAATTTGCAGGTGGTGGTGTCGTGGCGGGTGGGCGTTGAGTGGGTTGAGGAGATCGTGGCGTTGTGTCATCAGGTGCTGGAGGGGTATGCGCGCAAGGTGGGCGAGGATTACATCACCCTGGCGCGCTGACCACCACACCCCCTGTGGCTAGCACACACCCTGTGGCGAGGGGGTTTACCCCCGTTGGGTCGCGAAGCGGCCCCAAAACCAGCCGCCTCGATATGACAGAAAAACCGCGTTTGCAGGTTTTACGACTGCTGCGCAGCCGAACGGGGGTAAACCCCCTCGCCACAAAAGCTTCCTCGCCACAGGGATCGCATTGGCGCCTTACAACCCGCGCACATCGCGGTCTTCGATCGGCCGGCTCTGGCGCAGGCGTTTGCCGCCGAGCACTACCCAGTCGATCAAGCGGAACAGGCATTCAATTCCGAACGACAGCAGCAGCGCCCCGCTCATGCCCCAGATCATGGCTTCCGGGGTCAGCAGGATCTGGTAGCTGTAGCCATTCCAGGTTTCCTTGCGAATGTCCGGATCCGCCGCCAGCGCGACTTGCAGGAAGCGGATGTACCAGGGGCCTTGCATCGCCTGGAACTGTTTATCGAGGGCCAACTGACGGTTGAGCATGTTGCTCAGGCTGTCGGCATCGCTGCGGAAGATCGGGTCTTCGCTGGCGCGGTAATGCGCGACCAAGGCCTGCATATCGCCCTTGAAAAACTGATTGGCGGTGTTCTGGAAACCGCTCAAACCGGTCTGCGCTTCAATCAGATGCGCTTCGACGCGTTTCGCGTAATCGCTGATGAACCCCGGCACCTGGACACCGATCAACAGGCCCGCCGCAAACAACACCAGCCGTAGATAACTGAGCAACATGGGGTAAGTCCTTTATTCGGTCTTGCCCTGACGGACGCATTCACCGCGTCGCCAGAGGCTCCATTGGCCCGGTTCGTAGCGGGTCCAGGTTTCGTTTTCGGTCAGGGGTTCGGTGGCGATCACCGTGACCACGTCGTTGGGCGTGGTTTCGGCCTGGAAATCGACAATCACGTCGACGTCTTTCAGGCGCGCCGGGCCGAACGGTGCGCGACGAGTGATCTGCGCCAGTTTGGTCGAGCAATAGCAGAACAGCCAGTCGCCGTCGCTGAGCAGGCAATTGAACACGCCTTTGCTGCGGTATTCGGCGCAGGCCGCGACCAGGTCCGGGAGCAATTCTTCGACTTCGACCGGCTCGGGAAAGGCCCCGCGGATGCGGTTGATCAAGTCGCAGAACGCCGCTTCGCTATCGGTATCGCCGACCGGGCGGTAAAAACTCTTGATCGGTTCGAAGTCCGCGAGTTGGCCGTTGTGCGCGAAACACCAGTTGCGGCCCCACAATTCGCGGACGAACGGGTGAGTGTTGGACAGGCAGACCTTGCCGACGTTGGCCTGGCGGATGTGCCCGATCACCACTTCGCTTTTGATTGGATAGCGCTGCACCAGATTGGCGACTTCCGACTCGCAGCTCGCCGCCGGGTCCTGAAACAGGCGCAGGCCACGGCCTTCGTAGAAGGCAATGCCCCAGCCGTCGCGGTGCGGGCCGGTTCGCCCGCCGCGCTGCATCAGCCCGGTGAAGCTGAACACGATATCGGTCGGGACATTGGCGCTCATGCCCAATAACTCACACATGCTCGGACTCTCGCTTCAATGCAGGGGCAAAGTTACAAACGCGGTTCGATGCGCGAACGCTGGGGGTTGTTCGGGATCGGTGGACGGCCGTAGCGATCATCGCCAGCCACGCCGAACGGTTGATCGTCTGCGTGATCGTCAGCCTTGAGCGCAGCCTGGTTGGCGGCGGCCTGCGCCTTGCGGGCGTTGGACGCGCGCTCGATGGGGAAGCGGATCAGCACGAAAATCAGGTACAGGCCGAAGGCAATCATGCCGTACATGAACAGATCGGAGATCGCGCGCCAGGCGTTGTTGCCCACTTTGAACGCCAGGTCCAGCGCAGTGATGGCGATGGCCGGTGCGACTTTTTCCTTGACCGGGTCGATGATGGTCGGGGTGAACAGCAACACCGCCATCAGCAGCCGCAGCGGTTCACGCAGATAGCGCCACATCCAGCGGGTCATGCGCATCCACACCAACAGGCAGCCTAAAGCGGCAAAGGCGTAGAGGCCCCAAGCGATCAGATAGTCGTTCTCGGTCATGGTGTCCATGGCAAGGGTGGCAAAGAGGCGCTTATAGTAACGACTTTTCGCCCGCCCGGCTTGTCCCAATACCAGTCGGTGCAGACACAGAACCTGTGGGAGCGAGCTTGCTCGCGATGGCGGACTGCCAGACAACATTGATATTGAATGTACTGGCCTCATCGCGAGCAAGCTCGCTCCCACAGGATCCGCACAGGCCTCTAGATTTGCCGAATGTCTGCGAACCCCCTATTTCGTACCTTTTCCGAGAGCCCTTCATGCCCGAATCCGCCAACGTCACCCGTGCCCCGATTGCCCACAAGGCCAAAGGGGTTGACCCATATGCCTGGCTGCAGGAGCGCGACACCGACGCGGTGCTCGACTACCTGAAGGCTGAAAACAGCTACCAGGAAGCGCAAACCGCCGATCAGGCTGACCTGCGCGAAACCCTGTTCGAAGAGATCAAGGGCCGGATTCTCGAAACCGACCTGTCCCTGCCCTCGCCGTGGGGGCCGTTTCTGTATTACACGCGCACCACCGCCGGTGACGAATACGCCCGCCATTACCGCTGCCCGCGCCCGGCCGACGACAGCCTGCACATCGATGAAACCCAGGAACAGTTGCTGCTGGACCCGAACGTATTGGCCAACGGCGGCTTTTTTTCCCTCGGCGCGTTCAGCATCAGCCCCGATCACCAGCGTCTGGCCTACAGCCTCGACACCACGGGCGACGAGATTTACACGCTGTTCGTCAAGGAATTATCCAGCGGCCGTGTCAGCGAACTGGAATTCGAGGATTGCGACGGCAGCATGACGTGGGCCAATGACAGCCTGACGCTGTTCTTCGGCGAACTCGACGACACCCATCGCCCGCACAAACTGATGCGTTACCGCCTCGATGGCACGGCGGCCGAAGAAGTGTTCCATGAGCCGGACGGTCGATTCTTCCTGCATTGCTACCGCTCCAGTTCCGAACAGCAATTGCTCTTGTCGCTGGGCAGCAAAACCACCAGCGAAGTCTGGGTGCTCGACGCCTTCCAGCCGCATCTGCCGTTTACCTGCCTGGCGCCACGGGTTGAAGACCACGAATACGATGTCGATCACGGCGCGCTCGACGGTCAATGGACCTGGTTCATCCGCAGCAACCGCGACGGCATCAACTTCGCCCTGTACACCGCGCTCGATACTGGCGTGGCGCCGACCGTCGCCGACTGGCAGAACCTGATTGCGCACAGCGACACAGTGATGATCGAAGGCCTGAGCCTGAACGTCGAAGCGCTGACGTTGAGCTTGCGTGAGGGCGGTTTGCCGATTATCGAGGTTCGCCCACAGGGCCTGACGCCTTATCGCGTGCAATTGCCGGACGCGGCCTACAGCCTGCATGTGCAGAACAGCCTGGAATTCGTCAGCGACAAAATTCGCCTGCGCTACGAGGCGCTGAACCGTCCGGCGCAAGTTCGTCAGTTGGACTTGGCGACCGGCGAGCAGAAAGTGCTCAAGCAAACCCCGGTGCTCGGCCCGTTCGACGCCGACGCTTACGTCAGCCAGCGCTTGTGGGCGACCGCGCCGGACAGCACCAAAGTGCCGATCAGCCTAGTGGTCAAACGTGAAGCACTCGGCAAACCGACGCCACTTTATCTCTACGGCTACGGCGCTTACGGCGAGAGCCTCGACCCGTGGTTCTCCCACGCCCGCCTGAGTTTGCTCGATCGCGGCGTGGCGTTTGCCATCGCGCACGTGCGCGGCGGCGGCGAGTTGGGCGAGGCCTGGTACCGAGCCGGCAAGCAGGAACACAAGCACAACACGTTCAGCGACTTCATCGCGTGCGCCGAACATTTGATCGCGGAAGGTTTCACCACCGCGCCACAACTGGCGATCAGCGGTGGCAGCGCCGGTGGTTTGCTGATTGGCGCCGTGCTCAATCAACGCCCGGAGCTGTTTGGTGCGGCGATTGCCGAGGTGCCGTTCGTCGATGTGCTCAACACCATGCTCGACCCGGACCTGCCGCTGACCGTGACTGAATACGACGAGTGGGGCAATCCTGAAGAGCCGGACGTTTATGATCGGATCAAGGCCTACGCGCCGTACGAAAACGTCACCGCGCAGGCGTATCCCGCCACGTTGGTGGTCGCCGGCTACAACGACAGTCGCGTGCAGTATTGGGAAGCGGCGAAGTGGGTGGCAAAATTGCGCGCGACCAAGACTGACGACAATCCATTGCTGCTCAAAACCGAACTCGGCGCCGGACACGGCGGGATGAGCGGGCGATATCAGGGATTACGTGACGTAGCGCTCGAATACGCATTTGTTTTCAAGGTTTTGCAGATCGCCTGAGGAACTTGGCTTGGCGTTCGGGTCTTAACACCAGAGCGCCGGGCCACGGCTTTGCAACTATCCCTGTAGTAGCTGGCGAAGCTTGCATTCGGCTTGTAGCAGCTGCCGAGGTACGAGGCTGCGTTCGGCTGCGAAGCAGTCGTGAAATCAGCTGACGCGTTTCTTCAGGAAGACCGCGCGCTCAGGTTTAGCGGCCGCTTCGCAACCGAACGCAGGCTCCGCCAGCTGCTACAAGGGATCGCGGACAGCCAGACCCAACCCGCACCAGACCACAAGAAAAAGACTGTAACGACATGTCAGAACCGACCTTACTGAACAACGAAATTCGCGACTGGCTGATGGACTGTGGCCTGTTCGATCAACTGCTGCCGGTGGATTTTGCCGCGGCGGCCGGCTATTTCAGCATCAGCACCATCGCCCAGGGCGAAGCGATTTTCCAGGAGGGCGATGCCGGCAGTTTCATGTGCATCATCCACACCGGCCAGGTGTCGGTGCAGAAGACCAACAGCGACGGGCAAACCGTGATCATGGCTACCCTGCGCAGCGGTCGCGCATTTGGCGAAATGGCCGTGCTCGACGGCGAGCGACGCTCGGCCACGTGTGTCGCAGCGAGCAATTGCCAACTGCTCAATCTGGGCAAGGACTCGCTGGAAAAGATGCTCAACGACGCGCCGAAGATCGCCGCGAAAATCATCCGCGCCCTCGCCGTCTCCCTCTCCAAACGCCTGCGCATGGCCGATGGACAGCTAATCTCGCAACAGATCTAACCGCCCGGTGTTTTGATTTTCGTGCCGTTCTGCTCAAGGCCCGGCAACGGCTGGTCCTTGGTCGGTGGGCTGGGCATTTCAATCGGCACCAGCGGCGGCCCGCCACTACCCGGCCCGGTGCGCGGCACGGCGGTCGGGGTGATTTGCGGGTACGGCGTCGGTGTTGCCGTGCCGGGTGAACCGGAAATTGGCGCCGGGCTGGTAGGGATGGTTTGCAGCTCTTGGGCCTGCACTGCAGTTATCGAGAGCGCGGCCAAGGCAATGACCGTTAGAATGGTGCGCTTCATCAATGGCTCCGTTGGCCTTGTTGTCTGTTTGCAGGCTACTCCCAACCGCGTCCGTTTGCCTTATGCCAATTCATCTTCAAGAGCCTGCCATGAAACGTTTCGTTCTACTCGACACCGCCCCCATCCCTGAAAACGGCGGTGCCTTGTGCCTGTTCGAATATGGCGAGGATTTCGTCATCAAGATTCAGGGCGGCGACGGCGGCCAATTGATGAACACGCGTATGCACGGTTCCGAAGATGCCCTGGCCGAGATCCCTTGCCGCAAGGTCGCCGGGCGGCCGAATTCGCGGGTGTTGATCGGTGGCTTGGGCATGGGCTTCACCCTCGCCTCCGCGCTCAAGCACTTGGGTAAAACCGCTGAAGTGGTAGTCGCGGAACTGGTGCCGGGGGTGGTCGAGTGGAATCGCGGCCCGCTGGGCGAGAAGTCCGGCAACCCGCTGCTCGACCCGCGCACGGTGATTCGCATGGAAGACGTGGCCAAAGTGCTGCAAGCCGAGCCGCAGGGTTTCGACGCAATCATGCTCGACGTCGACAACGGCCCCGAAGGCCTGACCCAACGCGCCAACAGCTGGCTCTATTCGGCCGGCGGTCTCAGCGCCTGCGCCAAGGCACTGCGGCCCAAAGGCGTGCTGGCAGTGTGGTCGGCCAGCGCCGACAAGCAGTTTTCCGAGAAGTTGAAAAAGGCCGGTTTCAAGGCTGAGGAAGTCCAGGTGTTCGCCCACGGCAACAAAGGCACGCGCCACACCATCTGGATTGCCGAGAAGCTCAAGGGCTGAGCTAAACTTGCCGCATAACCGTCATTAGTCTTTTACAAAGGTGAACCCATGAGTTCGTCAACGCCGACCAATACCTCGAAGCTGGATCGCATCCTCGCCGACAACCAGCGCGACAAGGAAATGGGTTATCGCGACAAAGCGCTGAAGATGTACCCGCATGTATGCGGCCGCTGCGCCCGTGAATTTTCCGGCAAGCGCCTCAGCGAACTGACCGTGCACCACCGCGATCACAACCACGACAACAACCCGCAGGACGGCTCGAACTGGGAATTGTTGTGCCTGTATTGCCACGACAACGAACACTCGCGCTACACCGATCAGCAGTACTTCCACGAAGGCTCGCTGAGCACGCCGAAAATCGCCAAAGCCACGCATAACCCGTTTGCGGCACTGGCCGGGCTGATGAAGAAAGAAGACGACTGATTGCGTGCCGTGCGCTGCGCTTGTGGGAGCCGGGCTTGCCCGCGATGAGGCCGTGTCAGTCGACATCATCGCTACCTGACACGCCGCAATCGCGAGCAAGCTCGCTCCCACAGGGGATTTCGGCCAAGCGGAGATATGAAGCCCCGCACAAAACCAATGTGGGAGCGAGCTTGCTCGCGATGGGGCCGTGTCAGCTGACATCACCGCCGCCTGACACGCCGCAATCGCGAGCAGGCTCACTCCTACAGGGGGATTTGGGTTGGGCGCAGATATGAAGCCACTCACAAAACCAATGTAGGAGTGAGCCTGCTCGCGATGGCAATCCCCCTGCCACCGCCAATCCCGCAATCTGCCCGCGCCCGTGCAATCCCCGTATAATCGCCCTCTTTTTCCCGAAGGCACCCCGCTCGTGGCAGACAAACGGTACAGCTGCATTGGTTTGTATAACCCCAAATCACCGGAGAACGTCGGTTCGGTGATGCGCGCCGCTGGCTGTTATGGCGTGGCGTCGGTTTTCTATACCGGCAAGCGTTATGAACGCGCCGCCGACTTTGTCACCGACACCAAACGTGTGCATTACGACATCCCGCTGATCGGCATCGACGACCTGAAAAAGATTCTGCCGCTGGGCTGCGTGCCGGTCGCCGTGGAATTGGTCGAAGGTGCGCGTTCGCTGCCCGAATACACCCACCCGGACCGCGCGCTGTATATCTTCGGCCCGGAAGACGGCTCGCTGGATAAAGAAATTCGTGACTGGTGCGAAGACGTGGTCTACATCCCGACCACCGGCTGCATGAACCTCGCGGCCACCGTCAACGTCGTGCTTTACGACCGCATGGCCAAAGGCCTGAACACCCGCTCCGGGGCAAAATTCCGCTGAAAAGCTGCACATTCGATGGAACAAGCGGCGCGCCCCGGCAGTCAGCTTACTTATCATTGATGAGCAGCCATTGATGCAGCTATTCACTCAGCACTATTCCTGCCAGGAGACAGATCATGAGCGAACTCAAACGCGTAGAACGGATTCACTCCACCCCTTTCCAAACCCCTTCCGAACAGAACGTCCAGGGCTGGGAGCGCATCGGCTCGCTGGCCGGCGGCGTGGTCATGGTCGGCAAAGGCCTGCGTCGCGGTGGTGTTTTCGGTTTGATCCAAGTGGCGATCGGCGGCGTAGCGATGGCCCGTGGCATTACCGGCCACAGCTCGGTAAAAAGCCTGCTGGAGAAAAGCCGTCAGGACATCAACAACGTGCGCGCAAAGATTGAGCGTGCCGGTGATGAACTGAGCCGGTTGAAAGCCAATGCTGAAGCGGCGACTGAAACGGCAACCGTCACCGGCAATGATTCGCTGACTTCGCCCAAGACCGGGATTTGATTCGTTAGAGCCTCGAAAGAATTGCGTTGAGGCTTATGGCCTCTTCGCGGGCAAGCCTCGCTCCTACTGGGTTGTGTCGCTCACGAACCTGTGGGAGCGAGCTTGCTCGCGAAGGCGATGTCACTGCAGCAGCTCGCTATCGAGCACCGTCGAAGCCTCGCCGATCACGCTCTCACTGAGTTGAATAAACTCTTTGGTATCGACACTTTCCAAATGCATCGCCCCGCGCTGCACGTCATCCAGCGAACGTTTGTTGCGCGTCTTCAAACGAATCTCGCGATCCAGTTCCTGTAACAACAAAACCGCTTTGGCCACCTGCGCCGGATTAATCTGCGCGCCGCGCAGCGTCGTCACTTTCGCGCTGTCCTTGGCCAATTTCTTCTGCAAACTCTCGTAGCGCTCATCGCTCATGCCGCCCGCGCGGCGCATCAGTTCGATGGCGTAATACTCGGCCAGGCCTTCACTGATCCAGTCACTGTGGCGGCTGTCGTTGACCCGTCCGAACACCTGCACCAACTCACGCACCAGCGCGCTGCTGCCGCTTTCACTGACCAGCGGCAAACGGCTGTTGAGGTAGATCGACTCAGTCCCGGCCAGACTGCCGCGCCACATCGGGTCGTTGGCGCCGACGATCAGCAGTTTGCTCGGGTGACGCGGGAACACCGCTTGCG
>NZ_MKGS01000025.1:0-95289 GCF_002836905.1 Pseudomonas sp. 43NM1
TGGCAACGGGGCGGGTAACGGAAGTCAAGGGCGTAGCGTCCAGGAAAATGTGATGCGCAAGGGCCGCGCATTCTACCCGTTGACGCACTGGTCAGGAAAACAGCTGTGTTGGGGATTTGTAATCGTCTTTTGAACGCCACGGGATTCCCGATGGTGAGGTTGTTTCCTGGGACCAAGCTTTCGTTTGATGAGGTTTTTGCCGGGAGAAGGATTCCCTGTAGTGAGGTTATTTGCTGGGACAAAGCTTCCGTTTGATGAAGTTTTTGCCGGGAGAAGGACTCACTGTAGTGAAGTCATTTGCTGGGACGAAGCTTCCTGTGGCGAGGGGGCTTGCCCCCGTTGGGTCGCGAAGCGGCCCCAGCGTCCTTTCAGAAACCGAGGGGTTTGAATCAGCGACTGCTGCGCAGTCGAACGCGGGCAAGCCCCCTCGCCACAGCAAGCCCTCTTCTCCACAGCAAGCCTCCCTCGCCACAGGTGTGGATGCAGTCTTTGCAGATCCGCAATGCTTGCTGGCTCAGCATGGTCTTCTGCAACTACACTGCCGATCCGCCTAAGGAGCCTCGCCATGCTGATTGTTGCCGACGAAAATATCCCGCTGCTCGATGCCTTTTTCCAGGGTTTCGGCGAAATCCGCCGGGTGCCGGGGCGTTCCATCGACCGCGCCACGGTCGAGCAGGCTGACGTTTTGCTGGTGCGCTCGGTGACCAACGTCAACCGCGCATTGCTCGAAGGCAGCAACGTCAAGTTTGTCGGCACCTGCACCATCGGCACCGATCACCTCGATCTGGATTACTTCAAACAGGCCGGCATCACTTGGTCCAGCGCTCCCGGCTGCAACGCCCGCGGCGTGGTCGATTACGTGCTCGGCAGCCTGCTCACCCTCGCCGAAATCGAAGGCGCCGACCTGACCCGCCGCACGTACGGCGTGGTCGGCGCCGGCGAGGTCGGCGGGCGTCTGGTCAAAGTGCTGCAAGGCCTGGGCTGGAACGTGCTGGTCTGCGATCCGCCACGACAAGCGGCGCAGGGTGGCGATTTTGTCAGCCTCGAGCAGATCATCGAGCAGTGCGACGTCATCAGCCTGCACACGCCGCTGAAGAAACACGGCGCGCAATCGACGTGGCACCTGTTCGATCACGCACGTTTGAATCAACTCAAGCACGGCGCCTGGCTGATCAACGCCAGCCGTGGCCCGGTGGTCGACAACGCGGCGCTGCGTCGCGTGTTGCTCGAACGCGAGGACCTGCAAGCGGTGCTGGACGTCTGGGAGGGCGAGCCGGAAGTCGATGCGGCGCTCGCCGAGCTGTGCGTGTTGGCGACGCCGCACATTGCCGGTTACAGCCTCGACGGCAAACAGCGCGGCACGGCGCAGATTTATCAGGCGTATTGCGAGTTTCTCGGTCAGGCGCCGCAGGTCAGCCTCGCCGATTTGCTGCCGGCGCCATGGTTGTCGCAGGTGACTGTGCACGCTGACAGTGATCCGGCGTGGGCGCTGGCGATGATTTGCCGTGGGGTCTACGACCCGCGCCGCGATGACGCGGATTTCCGGCGCAGCCTGGTCGGCACGGTGAGCGAGCAGCGCGCGGCGTTCGATGCGCTGCGTAAACATTACCCGGCGCGCCGGGAGATTGATGGGTTGCAGGTGCGGATTGAAGGCGATTCGCCGATGTTGCGCCAGATGGTGGCGGCATTGGGTGCAACGGCTGTCTGAGACCGGGTTAGCCCAATCGCGGGCAAGCCTCGCTCCCACAGGTTTTGCGCTGTAGGAGCGAGGCTTGCCCGCGAACGGCCGCACCACAATTCCCAATGTCCACCCATAAAAAACCCGGCCAACCTGGGCCGGGTCAAGAAGACGTTGGCTACATCACTTTTATTCGGCAGGCTTGATCACTTCTGTTCGGCAGGCTTGACTAAGCGCTTTTCCAGTTCGCGGCACGCGTCCTGGATCATGCCTTCAGTGATCGGTACTTCGCGGCCCTGCTCATCGATAATCGAGCAACCCAGAGACTGGTCGGGCTGTGTGCGGATCACTTCAATCTTGTCTTCGCTGCAGTGTTGCAAGGACATGGCCTGTCTCCTCATCAGGTTGTGTGCTTACTCTAAAACCGCCAAGTGACCGCGCTGTGACAACTCCCTGCGGTCCTTCCAGAGCGGCATTGACAGTCCACCAGAAATGCTCCGGCGTTACCACCGGCACTTTAGACCGATAGCATCTAGCCGCTAGCGTCGGCGGGCATAATTAACCTGACTCATTGTGATTTACAGAGTTCCACCTAATTAATAGTTCCGCCTAATTGATAGCTGCGCCTGATTGATAGCTGCTCCTGATTGATGGTCCTTAGGAACTGTATGTAACCGCTGGCCCCTGAAACCGCTGCAACCGCGAATCTGGATAACCCAATGCTCTCTTCCCGTCACCGCCGCGCACTTCGCCTGACCAGTCACTTCCTCGCGCCGTATCGCTGGCCGGCGGTTGGCGCGTTGCTCGCGCTGATCGTCACGGCCGGCATTACCTTGTCGATGGGGCAGGGCATTCGCCTGTTGGTCGATCAGGGGTTCATGACGCAATCGCCGCACCTGCTCAACCAGTCCATCGGCTTGTTCATGGTCTTGGTTGCAGGGCTGGCGGTCGGCACATTTGCACGGTTTTATCTGGTGTCGTGGATCGGCGAGCGAGTGGTCGCGGACATTCGTCGTCAGGTGTTCAACCATTTGGTGTACCTGCATCCGGGCTTCTATGAAGACAACCGCAGTTCCGAGATCCAGTCGCGGCTGACCGCCGACACCACGCTGTTGCAATCGGTGATCGGCTCCTCGCTTTCGCTGTTTCTGCGCAATCTGCTGATGGTGATCGGCGGCATCGTGCTGCTGTTTATCACCAATCCCAAGCTCAGCAGCATCGTCGTGATCGCATTGCCGTTGGTGATCGCGCCGATCCTGATCTTCGGCCGGCGGGTGCGTAGCCTGTCGCGCGAGAGCCAGGACCGGATTGCCGATGTCGGCAGCTACGTTTCCGAAACCCTCGGCCAGATCAAAACCGTGCAGGCCTACAACCACCAGGTTCAGGATGAAAAACGCTTCGCGCTGACTGTGGAAGAAGCGTTCGCCACGGCGCGCAAACGCATCGTCCAGCGCGCCTGGCTGATCACGCTGGTGATCGTTCTGGTGTTGGGCGCGGTCGGCGTGATGCTCTGGGTCGGCGGCATGGACGTGATCGCCGGGCGCATCTCCGGCGGTGAACTGGCGGCGTTCGTCTTCTATAGCCTGATCGTCGGCAGCGCCTTCGGCACCCTCAGCGAAGTCATCGGCGAGTTGCAGCGAGCCGCCGGTGCGGCCGAGCGAATCGCCGAACTGCTGCGCTCGGAAAACATCATCCAGCCACCGAGCACGGGGCTGGTGACGTTGCCCGAACGCGTGCAAGGCAATCTGCAACTGCAAGAAGTGCGCTTTTCCTACCCGTCGCGTCCCGAAAGCTTCGCCGTCGACGGCTTGAATCTGACCATCAATGCCGGCGAAACCCTTGCGCTGGTCGGGCCGTCCGGCGCCGGAAAATCCACCGTTTATGATCTGCTGCTGCGATTTTATGACCCCGCCGAAGGACGCATCCTGCTCGACGGCGTGCCGCTGACCCAGCTCGATCCACTCGACCTGCGCCGCTGCTTTGCGCTGGTCTCGCAAAACCCGGCGCTGTTTTTCGGCAGCATCGAAGAAAACATTCGTTACGGCAACCCGTCCGCCAGCCTCGCCCAAGTCCAGGAAGCGGCAAAAATCGCCTACGCCCACGAGTTCATCGAGCAAATGCCTAACGGCTACCAGACCCACCTCGGCGACGGCGGCCTCGGTCTGTCCGGCGGCCAGCGCCAACGCCTGGCCATCGCTCGCGCGCTGCTGGTCGACGCGCCGATCCTGCTGCTCGACGAAGCCACCAGCGCGCTCGACGCACAAAGCGAACACCTGATCCAGCAAGCCCTGCCAAGCCTGATGAAAAACCGCACCACACTGGTCATCGCCCACAGACTGGCCACCGTGAAGAACGCAGACCGCATCGCGGTAATGGACCACGGGAAATTGGTGGCGGTGGGCACGCATCAGGAGTTGGTGGCGAGTAATGCGTTGTATGCGCGGTTGGCGGCGTTGCAGTTCAGTGATGGTCGAGATGCGCAGCCCGACCCGCTAGCGACCAAGTAACCGACCAAGTAACCGACCAAGTAACCGTCTAAGTAACCGTCTAAGTAACCGACCAAGTAGCGCCAGAAACAAAAATGCCCGCATCAACCGATGCGGGCATTTTTTTGCGTTGCCGCGTCAGATCAAAACATCATTGATCGTCGAAGTAGCGTTCATGCCAATCCACCAGCGGCTGCGGCGAGTTGAGTTTCTGGCCGTAGATCACTGAGTACGACAACACGTTTTGTACGTATTGGCGGGTTTCGTCGAACGGAATGCTTTCCACCCAGACGTCGAAGCTCAGGTGGTCGGCGCCGCGCAGCCATTGGCGCACGCGGCCGGGGCCGGCGTTGTAGGCGGCGGAGGCGAGGACGCGGTTGCCGTTGAATTGGCTGTGGACCTGGCTCAGGTAGGCGGCGCCGAGCTGGATGTTTTTGTCCGGGTCGAGCACTTGCTGCGGCGAGGCCAGGGGAATGCTGAACTTGCGCGCGGTTTCCTTGGCGGTGCCGGGCATTAGCTGCATCAGGCCGCTGGCGCCGACGCCGGAGCGGGCGTCGTCCATGAAGGCACTTTCCTGGCGAGTGATGGCGAACACCCAGCTCGAATGCAAACCACGAACCTTGGCTTCACGCACCAGTGTTTCGCGGTGAGCCATCGGGAAACGAATATCGAGGTCGTCCCAATACTGCGCCTGACTGATGGTACGGATCGCCGGGAAATACCATTTCAGGTCGTAAGCCAGTTTGGCCTGCGCGACCATCTCGTCACGGTTGAAATGACGGCTGACGTGATACCACTCGCGACGGCCATCGACGATCTGCCCGCGCGCATGGAACTCCAGCGCGCGACGCACGCCCGGCGTATTGCGCACTTTATTGATCAGTGCCTGGCTGAGCACCAGCGGCTTGTTGTTCAGCGAATAAGACGATTGCGAGCGGTCGGCGGCGAGGAAACCGTAGAAATCACGTTCGCGCGCCAGGCCCTTGTACAGCGTCTGCGCTTCCGGGTTTTGCGGTTGCGCCAATTCCAGACTGCGGGCCTGCCAGTAGCGCCAGCGGTTGGTCGTGGCGAGGTCTTGCGGCAAGCGCCGGGTCAACTGATAAGCGTCGTCCCAGCGGGCGAGGCGCAGCAGCAGGCGCATGCGCCATTCGGACACGGTGTTGTCGCGCAGTTCCGGGTCGTACTTGGTCATCATGTCCAGCGCGCGCGGGTCGAAACGCTTGGCCAGGGTCAGGCCGATTTCCCGGGCGATCGCGACTTTCTCGTCGCGGGAGAAATGCATGCTGCTGGCATAGCCGTCGAGCATGGCCATGGCTTTGTCCGGATCCTGGCGCGCGAGACGGCGCAAGCCGAGGCTGACAATGTCGGACATCGGCTCGTCGGCCGGGATAAAACGCGAAGGCTGATTGAGCTGTTCCGGTTTTTGCGCCACGTCCACCAACAAGCGTCCGCGCGGGGCGAGGGTGGTCAGGCCGCTGACCAGGCTGTTGGCCAACGGATAGTTGCGTGCCTGAGCGGCAAGCTTGGTGCGTTCCCAGCGTTTCTGTTCAGTCAGTTGACCTTCGGCGGCCCAGATGCCGAACAGGCCATCGCACGCGGCGGGCAGCGATTTGCCGGTCAGCCAGAGTTTTTCGGCATTGGCATAACCAGCGGTTTTCTGGTTATGGCCAATCTGATACTGCGCGTTCAGGCAGTCGAGCTCGGTGAAGTTGAGCTTGGGATCGTAATACTTGACGAAGGTCGCCCAGTCGCCGCGATCGGCCAGCCAGCGCAACCAGCGCAGCTTCATCCAGTTGGCCTGGGGCAGGTCACCGTGCTCGGCGAGGAATTTCTCGATTTCGGCGTTGCTCGCCGATTTCAGGCGCGCCGTCAGTTCGTCATAGGCCAGGTACGGCTCAAGCGGATAATCGCTGAGCGCCTGGCTGTAACGGAAATACGGGCCTGTGTCGCCCTTGGCCAAGGCACGCTTGGCTTCATCGTAATACTGGCGTTGGGTTGACAAATCCACGGCCTGGACTGATTGGGCGGCAGTGGCGGAAAGAAGCAAACACGAAAAAAGACTGAAAAGGCGACTGCGCATGAGACATCCGGGCAGAAAAATCATGACAAGTGCCGACATCATCAGCACTGAATAATCTGTAGCTTAGCCTTTTGCCAGCAACGGGCGAAAGCTTTGCTGGCCTGTCAGCGCAAGATCGCAACATTTGTTATGCAGAGTGCTTCGAAGGTGAAATTGCCGGCCTTCTGAAGCCTCAAGTCAGGTAGAATGCGCGCCCGGTTTTTGGAGAAGCTCATGACCCTGCTCAAATTCAGCGATGTGTCCCTTGCTTTCGGCTCTACGCCGTTGTTGGACAAGGTGTCCTGGCAGATCGCCCGTGGAGAGCGGGTGTGCATCATCGGCCGTAACGGCACTGGCAAGTCCAGCATGATGAAGCTCGTCAAGGGCGACCAGAAGCCCGATGACGGCTCCGTTTGGCGCGCACCCGGCCTCAAGATTGGCGAATTGCCGCAAGAATTGCCGGTAGCCGACGAGCGGACCGTGTTCGACGTAGTGGCTGAAGGCCTGGACGGTGTTGGCGAACTGCTTGCGCAGTACCACCACCTGAGCCAGAACATCGTCACCGACGCCGATCTGGACAAATTGATGCACGTCCAGCACGACCTCGAAGCCCGCGACGGCTGGCGTTTGCAGCAATTGGTCGACAGCACTTTGAGCCGTCTGCAATTGCCTGCCGACAAGACCCTCGCCGAATTGTCCGGTGGCTGGCGTCGTCGCGTCCTGCTGGCGCAGGCGCTGGTTTCCGAACCTGACCTGCTGCTGCTCGACGAACCGACCAACCACCTCGACATCGGCGCAATCGCCTGGCTCGAAGAAGCGTTGAAGGATTTCCAGGGCGCCGTGCTGTTCATCACGCACGACCGTTCCTTCTTGCAGAACCTCGCCACGCGCATCCTCGAACTGGATCGCGGCGGCCTGATCGACTGGAACGGCGACTACGCCAGTTTCCTCGTGCACAAAGAAGCCTCGCTGGCCGCTGAAGACACCGCCAACGCGCTCTTCGACAAAAAGCTGGCCCAGGAAGAAGTCTGGATCCGCCAGGGCATCAAGGCGCGCCGCACCCGTAACGAGGGCCGCGTCCGCGCCCTGAAAGCATTGCGCAATGAGCGCAGCGAACGTCGCGAGCGCACCGGCAAAGCCAATATTCAGCTGGACACTGCCGACAAGTCCGGCAAGCAGGTCATGGTCCTTGAGAACGTCAGTTTTGCTCATCCGGGCGGCCCGTTCCTGATCAAGGATTTCTCGATGGTCCTGCAGCGCGGCGACCGTATCGGTCTGCTCGGCGCCAACGGCACCGGCAAGACCACCTTGCTGAAACTGATGCTCAATGGTCTGCAACCGACCAGCGGCACAGTGGAAGAGGGCACGCGCATCGACGTCGCTTACTTCGACCAGTTGCGCCATCAGCTCGATCTGGAAAAAACCGTGATCGACAACGTGGCTGAGGGTCGTGACTTCATCGATATCGATGGTCAGAGCCGTCACGTGTTGAGCTACCTCGGCGACTTCCTGTTCAGCCCGCAGCGTGCCCGCACGCCGGTGAAAGCCTTGTCCGGTGGTGAGCGCGCGCGTCTGTTGCTGGCCAAACTGTTCAGCAAACCGGCAAACCTGCTGGTACTCGACGAACCGACCAACGACCTCGACGTGGAAACCCTCGAACTGCTGGAAGAGGTCTTGCTGACTTTTAACGGCACTGTGCTGATGGTCAGCCACGACCGGGCATTCCTCGACAACGTGGTCACCAGTACTCTGGTCTTCGAAGGTGAAGGCAAGGTTCGCGAATACGTTGGTGGTTATCAGGACTGGCTGCGTCAGGGCGGTTCGCCGCGTCTGTTGGGCGTCACCGAGAGCAAATCCGGCAAGGCTGACTTGAACTCTGCAGTGGTCACGGCCGAAGTGGCGCCGGTGCCTGCAGTGGAAGCGCCAGTGGCGAAGAAGAAGCTCAGCTACAAGTTGCAGCGTGAGCTGGAGATGTTGCCGGCGCAGATCGAAGCAATGGAACAGCAGATTGCGGCGGTTGAAGCACAGATGGCCGATGGCGGTTTCTACCAGCGCCCGGCCACCGAGACAGCGGCAGTGATTGCTCAGCTTGAGCAATTGCAGGCTGAACTCGAAGTCATGGTCGAGCGTTGGGCCGAGCTGGATGCCTGATTGACCCTGCAATAAAAAAGCCCGGCGTTCAGAGATGAACGCCGGGCTTTTGCTATGCAATGCGATCTACAGGAAGAACATAGATCCAATGTAGGAATGAGCCTGCTCGCGATGAGGCCTGACAGTCAATTTGGTGTTGACTGTCAAGACGCCATCGCGAGCAGGCTCACTCCTACAGGGTTTAGTGTTATCAGCTTTTGACCAGGCGCACCGCGAGCACATCGCAAGGCGCACCGTGCAGCACGTCGTTGGCGGTGGAGCCAAGCAGCAAGGCCAGGCCGTGTCGCCCGTGGCTGCCGACCACGATCAGGTCGCAGGTCTGTTCCTTGGCCAGGTGATGGATTTCCTGGCGCGGCTGGCCGTAAGTCAGGTGGCTGTACTCTTTGGACAGTTCCGGGTATTTCACGATCAGCCGGTCAAGGCGTTCCTTGGCCTGATCGAACTGTTGCTGTTGCAGTTGTGACAGGTCCATAGGTACGTCGCCGCCGAAGGCCATCGCCATCGGCTCGACAATGTGCACCAGGGACAATTTCGCGCCGTTGCTTACCGAGAGCTCGCGAGCGCGGTGGATTACAGGATCGCACTCTTCGGTTAGATCTACGGCGACCAGAATATGGTGGTAGGGCATGAGGTGCTCCTCCTGAGGATTGCAATGTTGGTAAGTATGGCTGGTTTCAAGCGCAATGGTTCCAAAGTGACACATCGCGCTCATCAAGAATCGGGAGTACAGATATGACGGTCTGGATAGTGGTGTCAATCCTGCTGGTAGTACTGAGTCCGCTGGCATGGTTGCGGCCGTCCCGCCATCAGAGCGGCCGCATGGCGTTGCGCATGGAAGCGCGGCGCATCGGGCTGGCCATGCAACTGGCGCCGCAGGAGTGGCCGCACTGGCTCAGCCAGGAGCCGCCGAGCCCGTGCGCGCAGTACCATCGGCCGCGGCGAGGCAACCATCCGAAGTGCTGGAGTTATTGGCAGAAAGCGCCGGGCGTGTGGGTCAATCAATGGCAGGAAGCTTGTGAAGATCCGCTGCTGCTCAATCATTTCGAAAAATTGCCGGACAACGTCTACAAGGTCGAAGCCGACAAGCAAATGATCACGCTGTACTGGGGCGAGAAGGGCGAAGCCGAGGTGTTGCAGCACATCGATGCAACGCTGAAAGCCCTCGCCTGACACCGTCGCAATCTGTAGCAGCTGCCGAGCCTGCGAGGCTGCGTTCGGCTGCGCAGCAGTCGTCATCGTGTTCTGAGATTACGACGACTTCGTCGCCGAACGCAGCCTCGCAGGCTCGGCAGCTGCTACAGGGTTTTGTCCATTTAGTGGGCAATAAAAAGCCCGACATCATCATCGGGCTGGGTTGGCCAGGCAGGCCGGAAACCTTTTTGTGGCGCTGATCTTGTGCCAGGCATTCGCCATTCGCGCTCAGTTTTTGCTGATCGTCCCGCCAGCGTAGCTGCTTCCTCACCGCTTGCCGCGAATTAGGGCGACTTTTCTAACTATTGATTCTATGAATGGCTTGGCATGCGACAGGCTGTCGCAGACGCTGCGGTTGTGGAAGTGACCGGAAAGTCGCGTTTCAACCCGCATTTTGGGCGATTGACAATTGCCGGAAATTCCGTGAAGGTGGCGTACCCAAATCAAACGGGCGTATGAATTGAGCGTTTGTCTGTCAGAGCGCTCCTACAGAATCCCGACTATCGCGTTGGCGGGTGTGCCGGGTGGATTGGCGTTAGCATCGACGAAAAGCGTCCTGCCAAGCCATTCGCCTGCGTCCGACGTGTACTGTTCAGCTTCCATATCGTGGAGATCAGTTGATGATTTACGAAGGTAAAGCCATCACGGTTAAGGCTCTTGAAAGTGGCATCGTCGAACTGAAGTTCGATCTCAAGGGTGAGTCCGTCAACAAGTTCAACCGTCTAACCCTGAATGAATTGCGTCAGGCCGTAGACACCATCAAGGCAGATGCTTCGATCAAGGGTGTGATCGTCAGCAGTGGCAAGGACGTGTTCATCGTCGGCGCCGACATCACCGAATTTGTCGAGAACTTCAAGCTGCCTGATGCAGAGCTTGTCGCTGGCAACCTCGAAGCCAACAAGATTTTCAGCGATTTCGAAGACCTCAACGTCCCGACGGTCGCCGCGATCAACGGTATCGCCCTCGGTGGCGGTCTGGAAATGTGCCTGGCGGCGGACTACCGCGTCATGTCGACCAAGGCCAAAATCGGTCTGCCGGAAGTCAAACTGGGCATCTACCCAGGCTTCGGCGGCACTGTGCGCCTGCCGCGCCTGATCGGTGCCGACAACGCCATCGAGTGGATCGCCGCCGGTAAGGAAAACCGTCCTGAAGACGCGCTGAAAGTTGGTGCCGTCGATGCCGTGGTTGCTCCTGAGAAATTGCAGGAAGCCGCTTTGGAGCTGATCAAACGCGCCATCTCCGGCGAGTTCGATTACAAAGCCAAGCGTCAGCCAAAACTTGAAAAACTCAAGTTGAACGCCATTGAGCAGATGATGGCCTTCGAAACCGCCAAAGGTTTTGTGGCGGGTCAAGCTGGCCCGAACTACCCGGCGCCGGTTGAAGCGATCAAGACGATCCAGAAAGCTGCCAACTTCGGTCGCGACAAAGCGCTGGAAGTTGAAGCCAACGGTTTTGTGAAGCTGGCCAAGACCTCCGCCGCGCAGAGCTTGATCGGCCTGTTCCTGAACGATCAGGAGCTGAAGAAGAAAGCCAAGGTCTACGACGAAATCGCCAAAGACGTGAAGCAGGCTGCCGTATTGGGCGCCGGCATCATGGGTGGCGGTATCGCTTATCAGTCGGCCTCCAAAGGTACGCCGATCCTGATGAAGGACATCAACGAGCACGGCATCGAGCAGGGTCTGGCAGAAGCCGCGAAACTGCTGGTGGGCCGCGTTGATAAAGGTCGCATGACCGCGGCGAAAATGGCTGAAGTGCTCAACGGCATTCGTCCGACCCTGTCCTACGGTGACTTCGGTCATGTCGACCTGGTTGTTGAAGCCGTTGTCGAGAACCCGAAGGTCAAGCAAGCCGTACTGGCCGAAGTTGAAGACAAGGTCAAAGAGGACACCATCCTCGCGTCTAACACCTCGACCATTTCCATCACCTTGCTGGCCAAAGCCCTCAAGCGTCCGGAAAACTTCGTCGGCATGCACTTCTTCAACCCGGTGCACATGATGCCGCTGGTTGAAGTGATTCGTGGCGAGAAGTCCAGCGAGTTGGCCGTTGCCACCACCGTTGCCTACGCGAAGAAAATGGGCAAGAACCCGATCGTCGTCAACGACTGCCCGGGCTTCCTGGTCAACCGCGTGCTGTTCCCGTACTTCGGCGGTTTCGCCAAGCTGGTCAGCGCCGGTGTCGACTTCGTACGAATCGACAAGATCATGGAAAAATTCGGCTGGCCAATGGGCCCGGCATACCTGATGGACGTGGTCGGCATCGACACCGGTCACCACGGTCGTGACGTGATGGCTGAAGGTTTCCCGGATCGCATGAAAGACGATCGCCGCTCGGCCATCGACGTGCTCTACGAAGCCAAGCGCCTGGGCCAGAAGAACGGCAAGGGTTTCTACGCTTACGAGACCGACAAGAAGGGCAAGCAGAAGAAAGTCGCCGATCCTTCGGTGCTGGAAGTGCTCAAGCCGATCGTTTACGAGCAGCGCGAAGTCACTGACGAAGACATCATCAACTGGATGATGATCCCGCTGTGCCTGGAAACCGTGCGTTGCCTGGAAGACGGCATTGTCGAAACCGCCGCCGAAGCCGACATGGGTCTGGTCTACGGTATTGGTTTCCCTCCATTCCGTGGCGGCGCGCTGCGCTACATCGATTCGATCGGTGTTGCCGAGTTCGTTGCCCTGGCTGACCAGTACGCTGATTTGGGCGCGCTGTACCACCCGACCGCGAAGCTGCGTGAAATGGCCAAGACTGGCCAACGGTTCTTCGGTTAAGCGTCCCAACTTTTGAGCGAGAGTGAAATTTTATGAGCTTGAATCCAAGAGACGTCGTGATTGTCGACTTCGGTCGTACTCCGATGGGCCGCTCCAAGGGCGGCATGCACCGCAACACCCGCGCCGAAGACATGTCGGCGCACCTGATCAGCAAATTGCTGGAACGCAACGTCAAGGTTGACCCGAACGAAGTCGAAGACGTGATCTGGGGCTGCGTCAACCAGACCCTGGAGCAGGGCTGGAACATCGCGCGCATGGCGTCGTTGATGACACAGATCCCGCACACCGCTGCCGGCCAGACCGTCAGCCGCCTGTGTGGCTCCTCGATGAGCGCTTTGCACACTGCTGCGCAAGCGATCATGACCGGCAACGGTGACGTGTTCGTCGTCGGCGGCGTCGAGCATATGGGTCACGTGAGCATGATGCACGGTGTCGATCCGAACCCGCACATGTCGCTGTACGCGGCAAAAGCCTCGGGCATGATGGGCCTGACCGCAGAAATGCTTGGCAAAATGCACGGCATCACTCGCGAACAACAGGACGCTTTCGGCGTGCGCTCGCACCAGCTCGCTCACAAGGCGACCCTGGAAGGCAAGTTCAAAGACGAAATCATTCCGATGCAGGGCTACGACGAGAACGGTTTCCTGAAACTGTTCGACTACGACGAAACCATTCGTCCGGAAACCACCCTGGAAAGCCTGGCGGCTCTGAAGCCAGCGTTTAACCCTAAGGGCGGCACCGTGACAGCCGGTACTTCGTCGCAGATCACCGATGGTGCTTCGTGCATGATCGTGATGTCGGCGCAGCGTGCACAGGACCTCGGCATTCAGCCGATGGCGGTGATTCGCTCGATGGCAGTGGCGGGCGTGGACCCGGCAATCATGGGTTACGGCCCAGTGCCAGCGACGCAGAAAGCCCTGAAACGTGCGGGCCTGGGGATCAACGATATCGACTTCTTCGAGCTCAACGAAGCTTTCGCTGCACAGGCTCTGCCAGTGCTGAAAGATTTGAAAGTGCTCGACAAGATGAACGAGAAGGTTAACCTGCACGGCGGCGCAATCGCCTTGGGTCACCCGTTCGGTTGCTCCGGTGCACGTATCTCCGGCACGTTGCTGAACGTTATGAAGCAGAATGGCGGCACCTTCGGCGTAGCTACCATGTGCATTGGTCTCGGCCAAGGCATCTCTACCGTCTTCGAACGCGTTTAAGCGTCTCGTTGATGGAAGCCGGGGCCAAGTGCCCCGGTTTTTGTTTTTCTGAAATTATTTTTTATTTTTATTTGAAAAGATTTGAGCGAGGGCCGAAGCATGCCGATACAACCTGGGCTCTACCAACATTACAAAGGTCCGCAATACCGTGTATTTAATGTCGCGCGGCATTCCGAGACCGAAGAAGAAGTGGTGTTCTACCAAGCCCTGTATGGCGATTACGGCTTTTGGGTGCGTCCCTTGAGCATGTTCCTGGAGTCGGTCGAGGTTGACGGCGAACAGGTCCCACGCTTTGCTTTGGTGCAAGCCGAACCGAGCCTTTTTTCCAAGCCATAAGCTGAGTGCGCGCGATACCCTGCGCTTGACCTCACCTTGTAGCCACTATATATAGCGGTGCCGCGTCAGGCGCCAACCGCCTTTCACTTCTAGAATTCAGGAATTTTCTGATCCATGGGCAAATCGCTGGTCATTGTGGAATCCCCGGCTAAGGCCAAGACCATCAACAAGTATCTGGGTAACCAATACGTGGTGAAGTCGAGTATCGGCCATATCCGAGACCTGCCCACCAGCGGTTCGGCTAGCGCCAGCAAAGAGCCAGCCGCCAAGCGCGGCAAGGCTGCCGCGGGTGAAGGTCCGGTGCTCACGCCGAAAGAGAAAGCGCGCAAGCAGCTGGTCTCGCGCATGGGCGTCGATCCCGATCAAGGCTGGAAAGCCAAGTACGAGATCCTTCCGGGCAAAGAGAAAGTCATCGAAGAGCTGCGCCGGCTCGCCAAAGATGCTGACACCATCTATCTCGCAACCGACTTGGATCGCGAGGGGGAAGCCATTGCCTGGCACCTGCGCGAAGCCATCGGTGGTGACGACAGCCGCTACAAGCGCGTGGTGTTCAACGAAATCACCAAGAAGGCGATTCAGGAAGCTTTCTCCAAACCGGGTGAGCTCGATATCGACCGTGTAAATGCCCAGCAGGCGCGTCGTTTCCTCGACCGCGTGGTGGGTTACATGGTTTCGCCACTGCTGTGGGCCAAAGTCGCTCGCGGCTTGTCGGCCGGTCGTGTGCAATCGGTTGCGGTGAAACTAGTGGTTGAGCGTGAGCGTGAAATCCGCGCGTTCAACCCGGAAGAGTACTGGGAAGTTCACGCTGATCTCGGCACCGCGAAAGGCGCCACCGTGCGTTTCGACGTGGCTCGCGAGAAGGGCGAGGCGTTCAAGCCGCTCAACGAAACCCAGGCCATGGCCGCGCTGG
Organism: Pseudomonas sp. 43NM1; assembly: GCF_002836905.1. Lineage (NCBI taxonomy): Bacteria > Pseudomonadati > Pseudomonadota > Gammaproteobacteria > Pseudomonadales > Pseudomonadaceae > Pseudomonas > Pseudomonas sp. 43NM1. The sequence goes on from NZ_MKGS01000025.1 coordinate 14,788, forward strand.
AGAAGCTCAAGTCTTCCAGCTACAGCATCGTCAAGCGTGAAGACAAACCGACCAGCAGCAAGCCGTCGGCGCCGTTCATCACGTCCACTCTGCAACAGGCCGCGAGTAACCGCCTGGGCTTCGGGGTGAAGAAAACCATGATGATGGCTCAGCGTTTGTACGAAGCGGGCTACATCACTTACATGCGTACCGACTCCACCAACCTTTCGGTTGATGCCGTGGCGATGGCGCGTACTTATATTGAAGGCGAGTTCGGCAAGAAGTACCTGCCGGAGAACCCGAACGTCTACAGCAGCAAGGAAGGCGCACAAGAGGCTCACGAAGCGATTCGTCCCTCCGACGCCAACACCGAGCCAAGCAAGCTGTCGGGCATGGAGCGTGATGCCGAGCGGCTCTACGAGCTGATCTGGCGCCAGTTCCTCGCTTGCCAGATGCTGCCAGCGCAGTACCTGTCGACCACGGTGACCGTGGGTGCCGGTGATTTCGAGCTGCGTGCCAAGGGCCGCATCCTCAAGTTCGACGGTTATACCCGCGTGATGCCGCAAATCGCCAAGCCGGGTGATGACGACGTGCTGCCAGACATGGCTCAGGGCGACGCGATGAAGCTGATCAAGCTTGATCCGACCCAGCACTTCACCAAGCCGCCAGCGCGTTACTCGGAAGCGAGCCTGGTTAAAGAAATGGAAAAACGTGGCATCGGTCGTCCTTCGACCTATGCGGCAATCATTTCGACCATCCAGGATCGCGGCTATGTCGCGCTGCACAACCGTCGTTTCTATTCGGAAAAGATGGGCGACATCGTCACCGAGCGTCTGGCCGAGAGCTTCTCCAATCTCATGGACTACGGCTTCACCGCCGGCATGGAAGAGAACCTCGATGATGTGGCCCAGGGCGAACGCGACTGGAAAAACGTGCTAGACGAGTTCTACGGCGACTTCAAAAAGAAACTCGAAGTAGCCGAAAGCGCTGAAGGCGGGATGCGCGCCAACCAGCCGGTCATGACGGATATTCCGTGCGTGGTGTGCGGCCGTCCGATGCAGATTCGTACTGCATCGACTGGCGTGTTCCTCGGCTGCTCGGGCTACAGCCTGCCGCCGAAGGAGCGCTGCAAGGCCACCGTCAATCTGGTGCCGGGCGATGAAATCGCTGCGGACGATGAAGGCGAATCGGAATCGCTGGTCCTGCGCGGCAAGCACCGTTGCCCGATCTGCAGCACGGCGATGGACGCTTACTTGCTGGATGAGAAGCGCAAGCTGCACATCTGCGGTAATAACCCGGATTGCGACGGCTACGAGATCGAAGAAGGCAACTACCGGATCAAGGGCTACGAAGGTCCGAGCCTGGAATGTGACAAGTGCGGCAGCGAGATGCAGCTCAAGACTGGCCGTTTTGGCAAGTTCTTCGGTTGCACCAACCCGACGTGCAAGAACACCCGCAAACTGCTGAAGAGCGGTGACGCGGCGCCGCCGAAGATGGACCCGGTGAAGATGCCTGAGCTGAAATGCGAAAAGGTCAACGACACCTACATCCTGCGCGACGGCGCTTCCGGCCTGTTCCTGGCGGCGAGCCAGTTCCCGAAAAACCGCGAGACGCGTGCTCCGCTGGTGATCGAGATTGTGCCGCACAAGGATGAGATCGATCCGAAGTACCACTTCCTCTGCGAAGCACCGAAGAAAGATCCGGACGGCCGTCCAGCGGTTATCCGCTACAGCCGCAAGACCAAAGAGCAATACGTACAGACCGAAGTCGACGGCAAGCCTACTGGCTGGAAAGCGTTCTACGACGGCGGCAAGTGGACTGTTGAAGACAAGCGGACCCCCGCGAAGGCGTAAACAGCCGCTGCACTGAAAAGGCCGCATGATGACCCTCGGGTTTTCATGCGGCCTTTTTGTTTTGGGCTTGCGGTCGGCAGAGCTGATCCACGACACTGTCCGACCTGCGTGAAGCAATTATTTCGTTGTGGAGGCTGCCGTCATGGCCCACGAACTCTATACCCGTACCAACCAGAAGATTTATTTCGCCGGCCTGTCGCTTGAAGCGCTGGCCAGGGCCGAAGAGGGGCGGGCGATGAACTCGCTGGCGCTGATCCAGGCCGGGCGCGAATCCGCGCTGTTTCACCTGTACGGTGCGTTGCTCGGGTTGTGCCATGAAATCGCCGGTTTCTACCGTTTACCTCAAGCCAATGCGCCCCGGGCCGAGATGCTGTTGACCCGAGAAGTGCTGGACGCCATTGCCATTCCGGAAATGGCCGAGATGATCGAGTTGGCGGGTAATCCGGAAACCTGGCTGGCCAAATTGCTCGCGGCCCACGCCGCTCTTTTCCAGCCGCCACGGGTGCCACACAAACCCAAGGGCGATGTGACGCAGCCGCTGATCATGGCAGTCAATTTGGACGAAGAAGAGGCACCGCAAGAGCTGAGTCGCGAGGAGTTGGAGAGCTGGCGCCAGAACCTCAAGAGCTTGGCAATTCGCTTCCGTGAAGGTTTGAACGAGTGCTAAGGGACTGACGATGTAATGGAGCAGCCGTTCGGCTCTCCATTCAGGGATGAGCGCAACAGATATTTCTTCGCAATGACTGCTGGTCAAGATACCGAGCGAAGCCTGGCCGATGCCTATATAATCCCCGCCTTTCGTGGAGAACAGACCTTTATGCCAACGTCCTTTCTAGAAATTGTCGAGTTACCAGACGGCCGAATCGAGCTGCGCAGGGCCGAGGACGAGGGTTCTCTGGTTACTTTGGATTTCTCCGAGGATGCCAAGGCGTTCCTGCAAGGTAATCATGTGGAAGTCGCCAAGGCGATGCTGAGTGTCGGCGTGCAGATGGCCGGTCGCATGGTTGATGGTGAATTCAACAAAGATGAAGAGCCGCGGATCCTGCACTGATCCCGCTCGTCGGTTACTGCTGATCCCGTCTCAAGTCGGCTTCTCTATCCTTGGAGAAGCCCGGCGCCGTTTCAGGCGCGCATGCTGGTCAATCAACCCAAGCGAATATTCAGGCTCTGAGCGTCCCCAATGCGGGCGGCGCTGATCAACTGCTGCCGTGTGGCTGTGTTCAGCGGGTTTAGCCAGCTGACTACCGTGTGACTGCGGCCCAGTCGCAACGCTTCGCACGTCAGCTGTTGCGCACTCTGAGCGCCGCGCGGTTGCAGCAGCAGAATGCGTTCGCGGTTCAGCCCGGCGTCCCGCAGCCAGGCCTGGGTCAGGCTGGCGGGCGGGGCGATCAGCGTCAGCCATCGTGCGTCCTGGTCCTGGCTCAATTCTCGGAGAATCGGCGCCAGAAGATTCAGGCAGCTCCCTGCTGCACCACGCAGCGACAGCTCGCTGAAAACATCGGGCTCGGCGCTCCAGGGCGACTCGACCACGTCTTTCAGGATCGGCGCCAGCGGTTGGGCCATGAACGCCTCGAACAACGGCAATTGGGCTTGCTGTGGTGTATGTGGGAACTGCATAAAGCCTCCTTTAGCGGCGAATCACGCCGACACTCAAGCCTTCGATCACCAGTTCCTGATCTTTCAGGTTGACTTCAATTGGGGCGAACTCAGGGTTTTCGGCAATCAGCCAGACCTTGCTGCCATCACGCTTGAAGCGCTTGACGGTGACTTCATCGCCAATCCGCGCTACCACGATCTGGCCATTGCGGGCTTCACGAGTGGTGTGCACGGCCAGCAGATCGCCGTCGAAAATGCCGACGTCTTTCATGCTCATGCCGTGGACTCGCAACAGGTAGTCGGCACGGGGATGGAAGAAGGTCGGATTGATGTTGCAGGACTCTTCGATGTGTTGCTGCGCGAGGATCGGCGCGCCGGCGGCGACACGGCCAATGATCGGCAGGGTCGATTCGTCAGCCTTGGCTTCGAAACCGGGAATACGAATACCGCGAGAGGCGCCAGGCGTCATCTCGATCGCGCCCTTGCGAGCCAGGGCCTTGAGGTGTTCTTCGGCGGCATTGGGCGACTTGAAACCCAGTTCCTGGGCGATTTCCGCACGAGTAGGCGGGTAGCCGTTATCGTCGAGGCAGCGTTTGATGAAGGCCAGAATCTCTGCTTGGCGTGGCGTCAGCTTTAGCATATTGATCGCTCTGTCTTTTTATACAGTGACTGGGATTATATACAGTGAATTGCGCTTGGCAATGCCCGTTTTTTTGCGCGCCGCTGGACGGTCGTTTACCCGGCCCGTTGAAGCGTTGCGGTTGTATGGTTAAATAGCTGACCGACCATTCCCAAAACGAACCCTCAGGCTTGACAATGCCTGGGCTGAAACGTATGTTTCAAACAAGTGTTTGTCAGGCGGAGTAGCCATGGCCCAGTCGGAAACCGTTGAACGCATTCTCGATGCTGCCGAGCAGTTGTTCGCGGAAAAAGGTTTTGCTGAAACCTCGTTGCGTTTGATTACCAGCAAGGCTGGGGTCAATCTGGCGGCGGTGAATTATCATTTCGGCTCCAAGAAGGCGCTGATCCAGGCGGTTTTCTCGCGCTTCCTCGGACCTTTCTGCCTCAGCCTCGATAAAGAGCTGGAGCGCCGTCAGGCCAAACCGGAAAACAAACCGACCCTCGAAGAGCTGCTGGAAATCCTCGTCGAGCAAGCCCTCGTCGTGCAGCCTCGCAGCGGCAATGACCTCTCTATCTTCATGCGTTTGCTCGGTCTGGCGTTCAGTCAGAGCCAGGGTCACTTGCGGCGTTATCTGGAAGACATGTACGGCAAGGTCTTCCGTCGCTACATGATGCTGGTCAACGAAGCCGCTCCGCGTATTCCGCCGATCGAACTGTTCTGGCGCGTGCATTTCATGCTCGGCGCTGCCGCGTTTAGCATGTCCGGGATCAAGGCTTTGCGCGCGATTGCCGAGACCGATTTCGGCGTCAATACCTCCATCGAACAAGTGATGCGCCTGATGGTGCCGTTCCTCGCTGCTGGCATGCGCGCCGAAACCGGCGTGACCGACACGGCCATGGCCACCGCGCAGCTTCGTCCGCGAAGCAAATCGGCACCGCTTGCCGCCAAGGTTTAACCGCACACGGGTGGGCGCGGCAGCTGACATCCGCTAAGCTAGCCGCCCATGCCGACTCTCGTTCTGAACCCGCTTTCCATTGTTGTCGCCGACCTGCCGGGCACCGCCCAGGGTGGCGATTGCGTGCGAACCGGGTTTTTCGTTTTCAAGGAATCTCTATGACTGCTGGCCTGCAAGGCTCGTTGATGGTGGACGTCGCCGGTACCTGGCTGACGGCCGAAGATCGCCAATTGTTGCGTCAGCCCGAAGTGGGCGGCCTGATCATTTTCGCGCGCAATATCGAGCATCCACGCCAGGTCCGCGAATTGAGTGCGGCGATCCGCGCCATCCGTCCTGACCTGTTGCTCGCGGTGGACCAGGAGGGCGGTCGGGTTCAGCGTCTGCGTCAAGGCTTCGTGCGTTTGCCGGCGATGCGCGCGATTGCCGACAATCCCAATGCCGAATACCTCGCCGAACAGTGCGGCTGGATCATGGCCACTGAGGTTCTCGCCGTCGGCCTCGACCTCAGCTTCGCGCCGGTGCTGGACCTCGATTATCAACGCAGCGCCGTGGTCGGCACTCGTTCGTTTGAAGGCGATCCCGAGCGCGCAGCGTTGCTCGCTGGCGCCTTTATTCGCGGGATGAACAGCGCCGGCATGGCCGCCACCGGCAAGCATTTTCCGGGGCACGGTTGGGCGGAAGCGGATTCACACGTCGCTATTCCCAATGACGAACGCAGCCTCGAAGAAATCCGCGCCAACGATCTCGTGCCATTCGCGCGCCTGAGCAAACAACTGGCCGCCGTCATGCCGGCCCACGTCATCTATCCACAAGTCGACGCTCAGCCGGCCGGTTTCTCCCGGCGCTGGTTGCAGGACATCCTGCGCGGCGAATTGCAGTTCGATGGCGTCATTTTTAGTGACGATCTTTCCATGGCCGGCGCCCACGTGGTCGGCGATGCTGCGAGCCGCATTGAAGCCGCGTTGAGTGCCGGTTGCGACATGGGCCTGGTGTGCAACGACCGCGCCGCCGCAGAACTGGCATTGAGTGCCGCGCAACGAATGAAGGTCAAGCCATCGCCGCGTATCGCGCGGATGCGCGGGCAATCGTTCGCCGGCACTGAATACCGCCAGGACCCGCGCTGGCTCGCCGCTGTCGGCGCGTTGACAGAAGCTCAATTGATTGAATAAGGACTGCACGTTATGACGGTTTACGCGATTATCGGTGGCACCGGCCTGACCCAGCTCGAAGGCTTGAGCATTCGTCAGTCACTGGCGGTGGACACCCCGTACGGCGCGCCTTCAGCCGAGGTGCATATCGGCGAATACGCCGGCAAGGAAGTGCTGTTTCTCGCCCGCCACGGCCACCCGCATCGTCTGCCGCCGCATCAGGTCAACTACCGCGCCAACCTCTGGGCGCTGAAGCAGGCCGGCGCCGAAGCGATTCTCGCGGTCAACGCCGTCGGCGGCATCCATGCGGCGATGGGCACCGGGCATTTCTGCGTGCCACATCAATTGATCGACTACACCAGCGGACGCGAACACACGTTCTTCGCCGGCGACCTCGATAACGTCACCCACATCGATTTCAGCTACCCGTACAGCGAGCCACTGCGCCAGCAATTGATTGCCGCGCTGGCCGCCGAAGGCGTTGGCTACAGCAGTCATGGCGTGTACGCCTGCACCCAGGGTCCGCGTCTGGAAACCGTGGCGGAAATCGCCCGACTGGAACGCGACGGCTGCGACATCGTCGGCATGACCGGCATGCCGGAGGCGGCATTGGCGCGTGAGCTGGACCTGGCTTACGCCTGCCTGGCGCTGGTGGTCAACCCGGCAGCGGGCAAGTCCACGGCAGTAATTACCATGGCCGAAATCGAGCAGGCATTGCACGATGGCATGGGCAAGGTCAAATCGACACTGGCTCGCGTTCTGGCAGGTTGAGTCTTCACGGCCGGGGGCAATCTCCCGGCCGCTCCATTTCCAGCGGCGTTGATCCAATGACCACGTTAGTAGAGCATCTGCAAGCACGGCCCTGGACGCGGGCGTTCAGCCACAGCGCGCTGGAAAAGGCCCGCCGCTACGTCGCCGAAGGGTGGGTATCCATCGAGCAGTCGGTTGATCGTCTGGTGCTCGCGTCCTGCGAAGGCTCGAAATCCCTGCCGTATGACCAGTGCATTCAGCTTGAGCGCGATGACGATGGCACCCACCAGCTCTCCTGCGTTTGCAGTTGTCCCGTTGGCAGCAATTGCAAACACTGCGCCGCCGTCATTTATATCCTCACCGGCGATAACCTTGAGGCATCAGACGGCAGCGCTCAGGTTCAATTGAACCGTGAATTGCAACGCTGGCTCGACGATCTTCCAGACGCCACCAAACCCACTGATGAACCCTCGCAAAACACTGGCACGCGCTTGGTGTACAAGCTCAGACCGACAAAAGTCGCCGGCAAATTCACCCTCCAGGTGTTCAGGGTTCGTCAGCTCAAAAGTGGTGTGATGCAAGACATCACCGCGTTGTATTCGCTGTCCGATCTGTTGCTGCGTCAGCCCGGCTACTTGACCGAACTCGACCTGCGAATCGCCCGATTGGTGGTCGCCGTTCACTCCCATCACGCCCATTACGACGGCTATCCGTTGCAGGGCAGCAGTGGTGCCGAGCTGCTGGAGCTGTGTCTGCGTACCTCGCGACTGTTTTTTGATGTCGAACAACTGCAGGTCTTGTCTTCGGGGCAGCCGCGCACTGGCCAGTTCGCCTGGGCGGAACAATCCGACGGCAGTTTCCGTCCGCAGTGGAGCAGCGCAGAGGCGCCAGCAGAAACCATTCTGGCGCTGGAGCCTTTGTATTATCTGGATCGCGAGCGGCTGCAAGTCGGGCCGCTATTCAACAAAATGGACGAAAAACTCGCCTGCCACTTGTCGTTGGCCCCGGACATTCCGGCGCTTCAGGCGATGCAATTCAGCCACCGACTCAACGCCGTTTCGCAGTTTGTGACGCCACCGCACGCGCTGACCGAACGCGTCATCGATGACGTATTTCCTCAGCCTCACCTGACCCTCGCCAGCGGCAAACGCTATGTGCGTTGGCAGCATGAGCCCGAACACCGCGCCGCGTTGGCATTCACCTACAACGGCCACCCGGCGTCGGACCGAAACCCCGAAGTGCTGGTGCTCGCGGGCACGGAAACCCAGCGCATCCAGCGCAAACCTGCGGTAGAAAAAGTGCTGCGCAACGCCTTGCAGAAATACGGTTTCAAAAAGGCTACGCGCAAAAGCAATCTGGACCGTCCCGGCGAGATGTTTGCGTTACCGGATGATTCAGCATGGCTGGCTTTCGTTCAGGACGGGCTGCCGCTGTTGCGCGCGAAAAACTGGCTGATCGATATCGAAGAGGGCTTCGACTTCAATTTGCAAGCGGTGGACGATTGGTACGCCGAGGTCGAGGAAGAGGCCGGGCATCAGTGGTTTGATCTGCAACTGGGCATCGTCGTCAACGGCGAGCGGCACAGCCTGCTACCGATTTTGCTGCAACTGATCCGTCGTCAGCCGCAACTGCTCGACCCCGCGAGCCTGGCCAAGCGCAACGATGACGAACAGCTGTTGATTGAGCTGGGCGGTGTCGGCTTCGGCGCCAAGTCGCTGAGCAAAGTTGCGTTGCCTTACGGCCGAATCAAACCGCTGATGGCGACGCTCGGCGAGTTGTACCTGGGTTCGCACGACGGCGATTCATTGCGTCTGACCGCGCCGGATGCGGCGCGCCTCAGCGGGCTCGAAGGGTTGCCGCTGGTGTGGCAGGGCGGTGAGCGGCTGCGCAGTTTTGCGCAGAAGTTACGTCAATCGACCCATGCGCACGTACCGGCGCCCCCCGGGCTCAACGCGACGTTGCGCCCGTATCAGCTCGAAGGGCTGAACTGGATGCAAACCCTGCGCGAGCTCGAAGTCGGCGGCATTCTGGGCGACGACATGGGGCTGGGCAAAACCCTGCAGACCCTCGCGCACCTACTCACCGAGAAGCATGCCGGTCGCCTGGATCGCCCGGCGCTGGCGGTGATGCCGACCAGTCTGATCCCCAACTGGCTCGATGAGGCGCAGCGTTTTACCCCACAGTTGAAAGTCTTGGCGCTGCACGGCGCGGCGCGGCAAAAAGATTTCGACCACCTCGCCGAATACGATCTGGTATTGACCACCTACGCGCTGCTGCCGCGCGATTTGCAGATTCTGCAAACGCAGGTCTGGAGCGTGCTGATCCTCGACGAAGCGCAGAACATCAAGAACCCGCTGAGCAAAGCCGCACAGGCTGCCCGTGATCTGCAAGCGAGCCAGCGTTTGTGCCTGTCCGGCACGCCGCTGGAAAATCACCTCGGTGAGTTGTGGTCACAGTTCCACTTCTTGCTGCCCGGTTGGCTGGGCGACAGTAAAACCTTCAATCGCGACTACCGCACGCCGATTGAGAAACACGGCAACAGCCAGCGGATGCAGCACCTGACGGCGCGAATCAAACCGTTTCTGTTGCGCCGCAAGAAAGACCAGGTCGCCACCGAATTGCCGCCGAAAACCGAGATTGTGCATTGGGTCGATCTCAGTGACGGCCAACGCGATGTCTATGAAACCGTGCGCGTGGCGATGGATAAAAAGGTTCGCGACGAAATCGCCCGCAGCGGCGTCGGGCGCAGCCAGATCATCATCCTCGATGCGCTGCTGAAGTTGCGTCAGGTCTGCTGTGATCTGCGTTTGATCAAGGCACCGCTGAGCGCCAAAGCCCTGCGTTCCGGCAGCGGAAAACTCGTCAGTTTGATGGAAATGCTCGAAGAGCTGCTCAGCGAGGGTCGCAAGATTCTGCTGTTTTCGCAGTTCACTTCGATGCTCGCATTGATCGAGGAAGAGCTGCAGCAGCGCGCTATCGGTTATTCATTGTTGACCGGCGATACCAGCGATCGGCGCACGCCGGTGAAGGATTTCCAGAGCGGTAACGTGCCGCTGTTTCTGATCAGTCTGAAGGCGGGCGGTACCGGTTTGAACCTGACGGCGGCGGACACGGTGATCCATTTCGACCCGTGGTGGAATCCGGCGGTGGAGAATCAGGCCACCGACCGCGCCTATCGGATCGGGCAGAACAAACCGGTGTTCGTCTACAAGCTGATCGCGCGCGGCACCGTGGAAGAGAAAATTCAGGCGTTGCAGCAGGAGAAAGCTGCGCTGGCCGGCGCGGTGCTCGAGGGCGGGACGACGGGTGGCTGGAAGTTGGAGCAGGGTGATATCGAGGCGTTGTTTGCGCCGTTGCCGGTTGCCAAGAGTTGATTGGGTTTCTTTAGTGATGGCCTGTTCGCGGGCAAGCCTCGCTCCTACAGGGTATGCGCCAATTTTGAAACCGCACATGGTCTGTAGGAGCGAGGCTTGCCCGCGAAGGCAATCTCCCCCGCGCCGCAAATCTCAACGCTTCTCCAACTTGTCCGGCAACGGCGCAAACAGCGCTTCAATATCATCGCTCTGCAGTTTCCAGTCGCCCGCCGAACGTCCATCCAGCACGCCCGCCGCGAGGTCGGACTTTTCCTTTTGCAGGTGCTGAATCTTTTCTTCGACGGTGCCGCGCGCGATCAGCTTGTAAACGAACACCGGTTTTTCCTGGCCAATGCGATACGCGCGGTCAGTCGCCTGATTCTCTGTCGCCGGGTTCCACCACGGATCGTAATGAATCACCGTGTCTGCTTCGGTCAGGTTCAGGCCGACGCCACCCGCCTTCAAACTGATCAGAAAAATCTGCCGCTTGCCGCTCTGGAAGTCCTTGACCGGCGCGCGGCGGTCACGGGTTTGTCCGGTCAGAATCGCGTATTCGACACCACGCTTTTTCAGCTCTTCTTCGATCAACGCCAGCATCGAAGTGAACTGCGAGAACAGCAGAATCCGCCGTCCTTCTGCGAACAGTTCTTCGAGCATTTCCATCAAGCTGTCGAGCTTGCCTGACGTGCCACCGCGCACCGGCAGCACGGCGTCGTTGACCAGACGCAAATCGCAACACACCTGCCGCAACTTCAGCAGCGCTTCCAGAATGATGATCTGGCTGCGGGCCACGCCTTTGCGGGTGATCTCGTCGCGGACTTTCTTGTCCATCGCCAGGCGCATGGTTTCGTACACGTCGCGCTGGGCTTCGTTGAGGTCGACCCAGTGGATGATCTCGGTTTTTGGTGGCAATTCGGTCGCGACTTGTTCTTTGGTCCTGCGCAGCAAAAACGGTTTGATCCGACCGTTGAGGTGCTGCAGCCGCACTTCGCTGCCGCGCTTTTCGATCGGCACGCGGTAATCGCGGTTGAAGCTTTTCACATCGCCGAGCCAGCCGGGCAGCAGGAAGTGGAACAGCGACCACAACTCGCCCAGGTGGTTTTCCAGCGGTGTGCCGCTCAGGCACAAACGCTGCCGCGCGTTCAGCTCGCGAGCAGCCTGGGCAGCCTTGCTGTTGGGATTCTTGATGTACTGCGCTTCATCCAGCACCAACACGTGCAGCGGCACGGCGGCGAGGGTTTCGACGTCCTTGGGCAACAGCGCATAGGTTGTGAGGATCAGGTCGTAATCGGCCAGATTGTCGAAATGCTTTTTGCGCGTGGCGCCGTACAACGCCAGCACTTTGAGCTGCGGCGTAAAGTGCGCTGCTTCATCGAGCCAGTTGGGGATCAGGCTGGTCGGCATCACCACCATGCTCGGCCGATCGAGCCGCCCGGCGATTTTCTCGCTGAGAATATGCGCCAGGGTTTGTAGGGTTTTTCCCAAACCCATGTCGTCCGCCAGAATCCCGCCGACTTCCAGTTGCCGCAGCGACTGCATCCAGCTCAAACCTTCGAGCTGATAGGGCCGCAACGTTGCGTTCAAGCCTTGCGGAGCGGTCGAGGTGAAGTCCTTGATATCGCGCAGGCGCTGAGCAAAGGTGCGAATCTGTTCGCCACCTTCCCACAACAGCGGCATGCCTTCGAGCGGGTTCAGGCGTATCGCGTCGGCCTTGCTCAGGCGTAGCGTGGTTTCGCCCGGGCCTTGCAGATAGAACTCGCCGAGCGTCGCCAGCACTGGTTTCAAGCGACCGAAGGGCAGGGCGACTTGCAGCGGGCCGTACTCGGAATTCGGCCGATTGGGGATGTTCACCAGAATCAGCTCGTCGTCGCGACGCCGGGCAAGACGTTCCGGATTGAGGATTTCGGTGTGCGAGCGCATCAGGTTCAACAGGATCGGCAGCAGGCTCAGGCGCTCGCCGTTGACGATGATGCCCAGTTCCAGATCAAACCAGTCGCGCTCCGGCGCTTGTTCGACAGTGGCGTACCAGTCGTCCACCGCGGTCAGGTCGAAACCGAAATCCTCGTCGATCTGCAGTTCCCAACCCTGGCTGCGCAGCTTCGGCAAGTCATTGAGGGTAAAGGTCAGCCAGGCACTGTCGTTGACCATCTCGAACAATTCGCCAGCGCTTTCCGGCAACGCTTTGCTTTGCCGGGTGGCGATCTTGAAGCCGAGAATTCGCAGCTGTTCCCGGTAGGCCTGTTCGACTTCCGGCTGGCGTTTTATCCGTAAGGTCTGGGTTTCCTGGCGAATCAGCACGTCGGCGTTCTTCTGCCCGGATACGTATTCATCCAGATAGCTGAACGACAGCGCCGCGCGATGCTGGATGTAGCGCTGCATCTTGCCGTTGCGCGGCTCGAACGCGCTGAACTCGATGCTCGCCAGCCACAGGCGCGGCAGCGGTTGCACGTTTTCCACCAGCACTTGCGGCGGCGCTTTCGGGCTGCGGTTTTCCAGAACCGCCTGGAGTTTTTCCAGCAGTTCGGCGTCTTGCGCGGCGGCGGGGTAGGCGAGGGTTTCCTGCACTTTGAGCAGCACCGCCGCGCAGTGTTTGCAGTTAGTGCGCACCGGGCACGAGCACGTCGCGTCGACCATCAGCAACGTCGCTTTGGCTGACTCGCGCAAACGAATGGTCTGACGGTAGACGTTGCCGCCCGAGCCTTCACACGCGGCGACGATGGTCGCGTCGCCGACCTCGACGATCCTGACGCGATTTTCCAAAGCGTAGCGGCGGCCACGCTCCAGGCTCTGCTCCTTGAATCGGCTGACCCAGGAAGGTGCCAGGGGTTTGCTCAGGGTCGCGGCCATAAAGAAGTCAATCAGTCCGGAATTTCATCGGGGACTGGCCGAGGTGCCGGGGCGGTCAACGAGGTGATCTTGATCAGCAGGCCGAGGTGGCCGTTATCGAGGAAATTCAGCTGGCCGTTCTTGGTGTGGCTTTCCTGTTTCAGGCGTTCGCTGGCGGTGACCAGGCCGTTGGCGTCGATCTGATTGACCCAGAAATCGGCATCGACGTCGGTGAAACGCCCGAGTTTCAGGCTCAGCGTGCCCTCGATCGGGAATTGTCCGAACTGTTCCGCGCCGTCGCTGATCGCAATCTTGTTTGGTTGTTCGCCGAGCGTCTGCTGCCAGGCCTTGTGCAGCAACACTGTGTAATCGTTGCTCGCGGTGAGTTTTTCCACTTCGCCGTTCAGGCTCGGCGTGCGCACGTTGTCCGGGCTCAGGCGTTGGGCGCCGCCCGACCAATCTTCCGGGGCGGCACGGCTGACAATCGCCGGCACGGCGTTTTGCCGGACCAGAATCATTTCGACTTGATACAAGTCGTCGGCAAACGCCGTGGGTGTGGCGACCAGTGCAACCAACAAGGTCAGTGAGCGAAACAGGCGCATGCGGCGTCCTTCAAGCAGTTTTCGGGAGAAGGCGCTCGAACAGCGCCTCAACAGTATTAAAGCGCTCTTCCGGGCGCTCCATCGGCACCATGAACTTGAACATCGTGGCACCTTCGAACTTGTAGCGTTTCGGTTGGCTCTGGATCAGTTTGATCAGGGTCAACGGGTCGACCGGAGTCTGCGCAGCGAACTCGATCCGCCCGCCCTGTGGGCCGCCATCGACTTTCTTGATACCCAGCTGTTCAGCCTGCAGTTTCAGCAAAGTGATGCGCACCAGATTCTTGGTCGGCTCCGGCAGCAAGCCAAAACGGTCGATCATTTCTACCTGCAAGTCCTTCAGGCCTTCCTCATCGGTGGCCGAGGCAATGCGTTTGTAGAGAATCAGTCGGGCGTGAACGTCCGGCAGATAATCCTCGGGAATCAGCGCCGGAACCCGCAAGTTGACTTCCGGGCCACCGCCCAGCGGTTGATCGAGGTTGGGCTGCTCGCCTTTGCGGATCGACTTCACCGCGCGTTCGAGCATTTCCATGTACAGGGTGAAACCGACTGCTTGAATCTGCCCACTTTGCCCGTCGCCGAGCAACTCGCCGGCGCCACGGATTTCCAGGTCGTTGGTCGCGAGGACAAAACCGGCGCCGAGGTCTTGGGTGTTGGCGATCGCTTCCAGACGTTTCTCGGCATCGGAAGTGATTTGCTGGCGCGGCGGCGTCAGCAGGTACGCGTAAGCCTGGTGGTGACTGCGACCGACGCGGCCACGCAATTGGTGCAGTTGCGCGAGGCCGAATTTGTCGGCGCGTTCGATGATGATGGTGTTGGCGCTCGGCACGTCAATGCCGGTCTCGATGATGGTCGAGGCGATCAGCACGTTGAAGCGCTTGTGGTAGAAGTCGCTCATCACCTGTTCGAGTTCGCGTTCGCGCATCTGCCCGTGACCGATGCCGATCCGCGCTTCCGGTACCAGTTCGGCGAGGTCAGCGGCGCATTTTTCGATGGTTTTCACATCGTTGTGCAGGTAATAAACCTGACCGCCACGCAGCAACTCACGCAGCAAGGCCTCTTTGACCGTGCTTTTGTTTTGCTCCATGACGAAGGTGCGCACCGACAAACGCCGCGCCGGTGGCGTGGCGATAATCGACAGATCGCGCATGCCCGACACCGCCATGTTCAGCGTGCGCGGAATCGGCGTGGCGGTCAGCGTAAGAATGTCGACTTCGCTGCGCAGGGCCTTGAGCTGTTCCTTTTGACGCACACCAAAACGGTGTTCTTCGTCGATGATCACCAGCCCGAGATTTTTGATTTTCACATCGTCGGACAGCAGCTTGTGCGTGCCGATGACGATGTCGATCTTGCCTTCCGCGAGTTCGGCGATCGCCGCATTCACTTCTTTGGCCGACTTGAAACGGCTCATCACTTCCACGCTCACCGGCCAGTCGGCAAAGCGGTCGCGGAAGCTGTTGTAGTGTTGTTGGGCGAGCAGGGTGGTCGGCACCAGAATCGCCACTTGGCGACCGCCATGCACCGCGATGAACGCGGCGCGCATGGCCACTTCGGTCTTGCCGAAGCCGACGTCGCCGCACACCAGCCGGTCCATCGGTTTCGGCGCGAGCATGTCGCTGCGCACGGCGTCGATGGTGGTCTGCTGGTCCGGGGTTTCCTCGAACGGGAACCCGGCGCTGAACGTCGCGTAATCGGCTTTCGGGTCGGCGAACGCATGACCTTCGCGGGCCGCGCGGCGTGCATAAATGTCGAGCAACTCGGCGGCGACGTCGCGCACCTGTTCGGCGGCTTTGCGTTTGGCTTTCTGCCACGTCTCGGAGCCGAGCCGGTGCAGCGGCGCCAGGGCATCGTCGCTGCCGGTGTAACGCGCGATCAAATGCAGGTTGGCCACGGGCACGTAAAGTTTGGCGCCCTCGGCGTATTGCAGCATCAGGAACTCGGCGGCCTGATCGTCGATTTCCAGCGTTGCCAAGCCGAGGTAACGGCCGACACCGTGGTCGATGTGCACCACCGGCGCGCCTTCGCGCAGTTCGGTGAGGTTCTTGATCACCGCGTCATTGTTGCCGTCAGCGCGTTTTTCGCGACGCCGACGCTGCATCACCCGCTGCCCGAACAACGGGCTTTCGGCGATCAATGCCAGCGCCGGGTCGTCCAGCACCAGGCCTTCATCCAGCGGCGCAATGGTAATCGCCAGGCGATCCTTGCTCGCGACAAAGTCCGGCCAGCTGTCGACAGTTTTCGGTCGCAGCTTCAGGCGTTCGAGCAGTTCCAGCAGCACTTCGCGACGACCGGCCGATTCAGCGGTAAATAGCACGCGACCGGGAAACTCGCTGAGGAAACCAGCCAGCGCCGCCAACGGCTGAGTCGCCTTGGCTTCGATGGCCAGGTCCGGCAACGCATGCGCCGGGAAGCGCTCGCGGCCGACGCCGGTTTCGACATCCTGTTGACTGGCGACCACGCGCGGCCAGTTCTTCAGCCGCGCGAAGCAGTCTTCTACCGGCAGGAACAATTCCGCTGGCGGCAATAAAGGACGCGATGGATCGACGCGGCGCTCTTCGTAGCGATTGCGCACGTCGTTCCAGAAGTTCTCGGCGGCTTGCTCGATGCCCGGCAGCGAAAACACTTGGGTGTCTTGCGGCAGGTAATCGAACAGCGTCGAGGTTTCATCGAAAAACAGCGGCAGGTAGTACTCGATACCGGCCGGGGTAATCCCGCTGCTCAGGTCCTGAAAGATCGGGCAGCGGCGGAAATCGACGTCAAACCGCTCGCGGAAGCGCGCCTTGAAGCGGGTGACCGCGTCCTTTTGCAGCGGGAATTCCCGCGCCGGCAACAGTCGCACCGTGTCGACTTTGTCGATGGAGCGCTGGTTGTCCGGGTCGAAGGTGCGCAGGGTTTCGATTTCGTCGTCGAACAGATCGATGCGGAACGGCAGTTTGCTGCCCATCGGGAACAGATCAATCAGCGAGCCGCGCACAGTGAATTCGCCGTGCTCGTACACCGTGTCGACGTAGCGATAGCCACTGGCCTCAAGCCGCGTGCGCATCTGCTCGACATCGAGCTTCTGCCCGACGTCCAGCACCAGGCTGCTGCCGAGCAGGAACTTGGTCGGCGCCAGGCGATGCAGGGCGGTGGTGATCGGCACCACCAGCACGCCATGCGTCAGTTCGGGCAGCCGATACAGGCTGGCGATGCGCTGGGAAATGATGTCCTGGTGCGGCGAGAACAGGTCGTAGGGCAGGGTTTCCCAATCGGGAAAATGCAGTACGGGCAAATCCGGGGCGAAGAAACTCAGCTCCTGTTCCAGCCGTTCGGCACTTTGGCTGTCGGCGGTCAGCAGCAGGGTAAAGCGCTTGGCAGCGCTGGCAGCCTCGGCGATGGCCAGGCTGAGGGCGGCACCGGGCAGGTTGCCCCAGTGCTGTTTACCTGCCGCAGCAGGGAGTAGCGGTAGACGCAGAACGGGCACGGAAGGTTGAGCTCCAAGCGTTGCGACAAAGTCGGTAATTGTAGCGGCCTCGGGTGCCGGCTGTCAGTTGCAGATCTGTCTATATCGCGGGTTGGACGAAATGTAGTGGTAAAGACAAAATCGAGCGGTTTTTCGTTCAAAAATGCTGATTATGTAGTGGCTAAAACAACACGCGTTACGGAAGGTTACGGACAAGGCAGCGCTGTCCCCAAAAAATTGACGACGCTGGAGGCCGCGGTTTTATTGGGCTTCAGGGCAGCGTAATTTTTTTGAACGGGATTTTGTTACTGCTTGCGCGACAGGCGCGCATTGCTACGAGAGGCAGTCGGCGGCATAATGTAGCCCCTTTTTTCTGCCCCTACATAGTGGAAGGTTCCCGTGACTCAGAAGCCCGACCAGTGTCTTGGTGAATGGATCGACCGTGAAGCACTCGCAGAAGCGATGATTCCGCTTATCGGTCAGCTCTACCGCAATAACAACGTGGTGAGCTCGATCTATGGCCGCAGCCTGATCAACCAGTCTGTCATCGCGATTCTCAAAGCTCACCGCTTTGCTCGCCATCGCTCTACCGACGACAGCGAACTCTCCGTCCACGAAACATTCCCTCTGCTGAAAGCCATGAGCGAGCTGAAGCTCGGCGCGGCTTCGGTAGACTTGGGCAAGTTGGCGTTCAAATTCCGTAACGATGGCAATGGCCGCAGCGCCGAGCAGTTCGTGCGTGAAGAAATGGCTGACGTTGTTGGCCAGCAAAACGCTACGGCGCGCAAAGGCACCGACGTTGTCCTGTACGGCTTCGGTCGTATCGGCCGTCTGCTGGCGCGCATCCTGATCGAGAAAACCGGTGGTGGCGACGGCCTGCGTCTGCGCGCCATCGTGGTCCGCAAGGGCGCCGAAAATGACCTGGTCAAGCGCGCCAGCCTGCTGCGTCGCGATTCGGTTCATGGTTCCTTCAACGGCACCATCACCATCGATGAAGAAAACAACACCATTACCGCCAACGGCAACCTGATCCAGGTTATCTACGCGAAAAACCCGACTGAGGTGGATTACACCCAGTACGGCATCAAAGACGCGCTGCTGGTGGACAACACTGGTGTGTGGCGTGACGCCGAGGGCCTCGGCCAACACTTGGCTTGCCCGGGGATCGACCGCGTTGTGTTGACCGCGCCTGGCAAAGGCAAGCTGAAGAACATCGTTCACGGCATCAACCACGGCGAAATCACTGCTGACGACAAGATCGTTTCTGCCGCTTCCTGCACCACCAACGCCATCGTGCCGGTGCTCAAAGCAGTCAACGACAAGTTCGGCATCATCAATGGTCACGTTGAAACGGTTCACTCGTACACCAACGACCAGAACCTGATCGACAACTTCCACAAGGGCGATCGCCGTGGCCGTAGCGCCGCGCTGAACATGGTTATCACCGAAACCGGTGCTGCCACCGCTGCTGCCAAGGCCTTGCCTGAGCTGGCCGGCAAGCTGACCGGTAACGCGATTCGTGTTCCAACGCCTAACGTGTCGATGGCCATTCTCAACCTGAACCTTGAGAAAGCCGCGACCCGCGAAGAGATGAACGATTACCTGCGTTACATGGCGTTGCACTCCGATTTGCACAAGCAAATCGACTACGTCAACTCTCAGGAAGTGGTTTCCACCGACTTCGTTGGCTCGCGCCACGCAGGCGTGGTGGACGCTGAAGCGACCATCACCCAAGACAACCGCGTTGTTCTGTACGTTTGGTACGACAACGAATTCGGTTACAGCTGCCAGGTGGTTCGCGTGATGGAAGACATGGCCGGGGTCAACCCGCCAGCCTTCCCGCGCTAAGCCTTAGCCGCACATGAAAACGCCCCGATTAGTCGGGGCGTTTTTGTTTGTGGCGTTTGTCTGGCTAGGGTGTGTCGCCTCGGCGGGCCTCATCGCGGGCAAGCCTCGCTCCTACAGGTTATGCGCGAATATTGATATTGCACGCGACCTGTAGGAGCGAGGCTTGCCCGCGAATACGATCTACCTGGCGCCACCAACCACCGCCGCTTGCGCAGTCCGCAGTTCATGTCGATTGCCTTTGAACAACACCAACGTCGCAATCAACCCCAACACTGCCGCGCCACTGAGCCAGATCCCCGGCGCAGCTTTGTTGTCCAGCACGTGAATCAGGTAGGTACACGCCGCCGGGGTGAAACCGCCGAACGTTGCGGTCGCCAGACTGTAGGCCAAAGAGAAACCGGTGGTACGCACTTCTACCGGCATGATCTCGGTCAGCGCCACGACCATCGCGCCGTTGTACGAACCGTACAGGAACGACAACCACAACTCGACGATCAGCAAATGGCTGAAGCTCGGGTTCGCCACCAGCCACGACAGCGCCGGATAAGCCGTGAGGATCGCCAGAATGGTCGCCGCGAGCAGTAAGGGTTTACGCCCGATCTTGTCGGACACCGCCCCCATCACCGGCAACCAGAAGAAGTTCGAAAGACCAATGCACACCGTCACCAGCAGCGCATCCAGGTCCGACAGGTGCAGCTCGGCTTTGCCGAAGGTCGGCGTGTAAGCCGTGATCAGGTAGAACGACACCGTGGTCATGACCACCAGCGCCATGCCGGCGATGACGATGCCAAAGTTCTGACCGATCGAGCGGATGATTTCCTGCAGGGTAGGGCGATGTTTGCGCGCCTCGAACTCAGGTGTTTCCTCCAGCGAGCGGCGAATCACGAAGATCACCGGCACGATCATGCAGCCGATCAGGAACGGCACGCGCCAGCCCCATTCACCCATTTGGTCAGGGCTGAGCCAGTGGTTCAGACCAACGCCAATCAAACCGGCAAACACCACCGCCGCTTGTTGGCTGGCGGACTGCCAACTGACGAAGAAACCTTTGCGCCCCGGCGTGGAAATCTCCGCCAGGTACACCGAGACACCGCCCAGTTCGACGCCCGCCGAGAAGCCTTGTAGCAAACGCCCGAACAATACCAACAGCGGCGCGGCCACGCCCAGCGTCGCGTAACCGGGTACGCAGGCAATCAGCACGGTGCCGGCGGCCATCATTGCGAGGGTGATGATCAAACCTTTGCGGCGGCCGTGACGGTCGATGTAGGCGCCGAGGAAAATCGCGCCCAGCGGACGCATCAGGAACCCGGCACCGAAGGTCGCCAGGGACAGCATCAAGGATGCAAATGCGCTGTCGGCAGGGAAGAAGGTCTTGGCAATGGCAGTGGCGTAAAAGCCGTAGACCATAAAGTCGAACATCTCAAGGAAGTTACCGCTGACAACGCGAAAGATCGCTTTGCCTTTGCCCGTTTCGCTGGACATTTGAACGCTCTCACTTTGGCTGTCTTATTGAAATCCCTGGTCTTGACGCCTCCTGACTGCCGGGCTCAAGCACGCAGGCGCTTACCGAACAGTTTTGTAACGATATGTGTATGAAGATAGATAGGCAACCACTAGTTAGCTTGCTGCTTAAACGTTATAGCCATTACGCGGCATGAATTCAGCAGTTGAGCGCATTAGCCCCTGTAGGAGCGAGGCTTGCCCGCGAAGGCGGTGTGTCAGATTGAGCGCCTTCGCGGGCGAGCCTCGCTCCTGCAGGACGGGCATAATGGCCGGCCTTGGCGTTGTGTCTGGGTATTGAGGGGAAGTGAACGTGTTGAAACGCAAGGGTATTTTCATGGTGCTGTGCGGTGCCCTGTCCGGCTGCGGCAATGGCGATTCCATGGAAAGCCTCAGCGGCCCGACCATGGGCAGCACCTATTCGATCAAGTACGTACGAAAAAGCGACTCGCCGGCGCCGAAACACGTCCAAACCGAAGTGGAAAAAATTCTCGCCGAGGTTGACCGGCAAATGTCCACCTACCGCAGTGACTCGGACATCGAACGCTTCAACGCTCTGCCCGCCAACAGCTGTCAGACAATGCCCGCGCCAGTCCTTGAATTGGTCCGCGTCGCCGAACAGCTGTCACGCCAAAGCGAAGGCTCCTACGACCTGACCGTCGAACCTTTGCTCAACCTCTGGGGTTTCGGCCCGCAGGCCCGTGACGAAAGAGTCCCGACCGCCGAAGCGCTCGCTGAGGTGATGCAACGCATCGGCTACTCGCACCTGCGCATCAGCGGCGATCAGCTGTGCAAAGACGCCGCCGTCGAAGTCGATTTCAACAGCATCGCCGCCGGCTACGCGGTCGATACCATCGCGGCAAAACTGCAAAGCCTCGGTATCCACAATTACCTCGCCGAAGCCACCGGCGAGCTTAAAGCTGCCGGGAGAAAGCTCGATGGTTCAGCGTGGAAGATTGCCCTGGAAGAGCCTCGCGACGATCAGCAAGTGGCGCAACGCATCATCAACGTCGACGGTTACGGCGTCTCGACTTCCGGCGATTACCGCAATTATTTCGAGCAGAACGGCCGGCGTTATTCCCACACATTCGACGCCCGCAGTGGCGCACCGATTACGCACAATCTGGCGTCGGTCACGGTAATTAATCCTTCAACGTTGATGGCCGACGGCCTATCGACGCTGTTGCTGATTCTCGGCCCTGAACGTGGTTGGGACTACGCGCAAAAACATCAGATTGGTGCATTCTTTGTGATTCGTGCCGATACAGATTTTGTCACCCGGACCACCCCTGCATTCGAACGCCTCCGCGGCGGTAAAAGCGAATGATCACGGCGATTTGCGCATTGAAGACTGGCGTTGTAGCGCCGGCAAAAGTAGCCTGTGACGCGACCAAGGGTTAATGTGCGCGGCGTCGACGCTTCTATAGACTGTGTCCCGGGTTCTGCACTGGCCCAAAATTGTTCCTTCACGCCGCAGATCGGCGTGATTTAGCCGCAGGTGCCGATGGCGCCGCGGCCTGTTCTGAGGAGTACGCATGGCTGTCTACAACTACGACGTGGTGGTGCTGGGTTCCGGCCCGGCAGGAGAAGGCGCGGCAATGAACGCCGCCAAAGCAGGGCGCAAAGTGGCGATGGTCGACAGCCGTCGCCAGGTCGGCGGCAACTGCACCCACCTCGGCACCATCCCGTCCAAGGCATTGCGTCACTCGGTCCGGCAGATCATGCAGTTCAACACCAACCCGATGTTTCGGGCGATTGGTGAGCCGCGCTGGTTCTCGTTTCCGGACGTGCTGAAAAGCGCTGAAAAAGTCATTTCCAAACAAGTCGCATCGCGTACCGGCTACTACGCCCGCAACCGCGTCGACGTGTTCTTCGGCAGCGGCAGTTTTGCCGACGAGCAAACCATCGAAGTGGTTTGCGCCAACGGTGTGGTTGAAAAGCTTGTCGCCAAGCACATCATCATCGCCACCGGCTCGCGCCCGTATCGCCCGGCGGACATCGATTTCCATCACCCGCGTATCTACGATAGCGACACCATCCTCAGCCTCGGCCACACCCCGCGCAAACTCATCGTTTACGGCGCTGGCGTAATTGGCTGCGAGTACGCCTCGATCTTCAGTGGTCTGGGTGTGTTGATTGAATTGGTAGATAACCGTGGGCAGTTGCTGAGCTTCCTCGACTCGGAAATCTCCCAGGCGCTGAGTTACCACTTCAGCAACAACAACATCACGGTTCGCCACAACGAAGATTACGAACGTGTCGAAGGCGTGGACAACGGCGTGATCCTGCACCTCAAGTCCGGCAAGAAGATCAAGGCCGACGCCTTGCTCTGGTGCAACGGCCGTACCGGCAACACTGATGCGCTGGGTCTGGAAAACATTGGCGTGAAGGTCAATGGCCGCGGGCAGATCGAAGTCGATGAAGCCTATCGCACCTGCGTGCCGAACATTTACGGCGCCGGTGACGTGATCGGCTGGCCAAGCCTGGCGAGTGCCGCGCACGACCAAGGTCGTTCGGCAGCGGGCAGCATCGTTGATAACAACAGCTGGCGCTTTGTGAATGACGTGCCAACCGGGATTTACACGATTCCGGAGATCAGCTCGATCGGCAAAAACGAGCAAGAGCTGACCCAGGCCAAAGTGCCGTACGAAGTGGGCAAGGCGTTCTTCAAGAGCATGGCGCGCGCGCAGATTGCCGGCGAGCCTCAGGGCATGCTGAAGATTCTGTTCCACCGCGAAACGCTGGAAGTGTTAGGCGTGCACTGCTTCGGTTATCAGGCGTCGGAAATTGTTCACATCGGTCAGGCGATCATGAGCCAGCCGGGCGAACTGAATACGCTGAAGTATTTTGTGAACACCACGTTCAACTACCCGACCATGGCCGAAGCCTATCGGGTAGCGGCGTACGATGGCCTCAACCGGCTTTTTTGAGCGGCTCCGGCCGGTGGCCTGAGCCGGCCGGGGAGACCGATTTCAGCAATTCTCGAGCGTGGCAGTGGCCAAACCGGGAAAGTCTGTAATCAGGCTGTCAACGCCGAAGTCGGCGAGTCTGCGCATCAGCGCGGGCTCGTTGACTGTCCACACCGACACATGCAGGCCCTGGCGCTGCGCCTTCTGCAGGCGTTCCGGGGTACACAGCGTCCAGTTCAGCGCAAGAAATTCACAGCCATAGCTTTGCGCGACCTTCAACGGGTCGAGCCAGGCGTACTCGGCAACCAAACCGCGCGACACATCCGGCACCAGATCCAGCGCCGCTTTCAACACTTCGCGTGAACTGGAGGTGATGGTGACCTTGTCGAGCAAGCCATGACGCACGGCCATTTCGCGGATCGCCAGCACCGTAGTCGCGGCGCGCGTGCGTGAAGCGCTTTTGACTTCGAGCTGCCAATGCTCGAAAGCGCATTTCTCGAACAATTCTTCCAGCGTCGGAATCGGGCACGGCTTGATCCAGCCCGGGCCGCCCTTGCGCGCGTCGTAGGTCACCAGATCCTTGGCCGAATGCTCGACCACTTTGCCGCGCCGGTCAGTGGTGCGCTTGAGTGTCGGGTCGTGAATGACCATCAACTCGCCGTCCATGGACAGGTGCAGGTCCAGTTCGCAACGGCGCACGCCGTGCTTGAGACATTCCTGAAAACTGGTCAGGGTGTTTTCCGGTGCTTCGCCTTTGGCGCCGCGATGGCCGTAGATGAGGGTCACGGTTCTTCCTTAATTAAATGCCGGATTCGTTTTGTTCACGGGCCAGGCGTCGTTCCTGGGCCTGCTTCTGCAAGATGTAGCGCGCGAGCAACTGGCGCTGGGCATCGGTCGGGTATTCGAACTCGGTGCCAACGTCGTAACCATCGCCCTTGCTGTCGCAATGCGTGACGCGCGCGCGCAGCAGCAAACCGAGCGCTTGTGGCATCAGCACCATTTTCACTGACAGATGCGCGCCGACCGCAATGGGCGTCGGGTGCTGAAAGTCGATGCCGCCCTCGGAGATAATCACCGGTTGCGGTTCGCCGATCTGCCCGAGCACGGTCAGGGCGACTACTTGGCTGAGCAGGTCGATGCGTTTGTTCTGGGATTTCAAGAATGCCGCAATGGCGCGGTCGCGCTCACTGATCTGGCGCAACAGGTGCTGCGACTCGAATTCACTCAGGTGCAATTCACTGAGCAAGTTGAAGAGCGGGGAAGCATCCTGCAACACTTCCTGGCCTGCGGCTTCGGGAGCGGACAGGGACCGAATTTCCAGTGCGATCGCATCTTCGATACGGTAGTATTCGCGGCGATCTTCTTCATCTAATGTCGACATGGCGAACCCATGGTAGCGGCGGTGGTCTGAGTGTAAAGCTGGTTACCGACCCCCGCCACAAGGACGTTCCTTTTCCCTCCGAACAAGCCCCGACATGTTCAGACCTCTCTTCGTATTTATTGGCACGCGTTATACCCGTGCAAAGCGTCGCAATCATTTTGTGTCGTTCATTTCCCTGACTTCAATGATCGGGCTCGCCCTCGGCGTGGTCGTGATGATTGTCGTGCTGTCGGTCATGAATGGCTTCGATCATGAGATGCGCACCCGCGTGCTGGGCATGGTGCCCCACGCGACCATCGAGTCCGGTGAACCGATCAACGACTGGCAGGCCCTGGCCACCAAGGTCAAACAGAACCCACAGGTGACGGCCGTAGCGCCATTCACCCAGATGCAGGGGCTGCTGACCAATAACGGCAAGGTCTCCAAGGTGTTGCTCAATGCCATCGACCCGACGCTGGAGCGTCAGGTTTCGATCATTGATAACTTCATGAAGCAGGGCAAGCTCGACGACCTCACGCCTGGCAGCTTCGGCATCGTCATCGGTGACAAAGCGGCGGCCAAGCTCGGCGCGGCCATCGGCGACAAGCTGACGTTCGTTGCGCCGGAAGTCACCGTGACCCCGGCCGGGATGTTCCCGCGGATGAAACGCTTTACCGTGGTCGGCATTTTCCATGTCGGCGCTGGCGAGCTGGACGGTTACCTCGGCGTGACCAATCTGCAGGATCTGGCCCGGCTGCATCGCTGGAAACCGGATCAGGTGCAGGGCATTCGTCTGAAGTTCGACGACCTGTTCCAGGCGCCGCGCACCGCGTGGAACATCGCCCAGCAACTCGGCGAAGACCATTACTACGCGCGTGACTGGACCCGCACCCACGGCAATCTGTATCAGGCGATCCGCATGGAAAAAGCCATGATCGGCCTGCTGTTGTTGCTGATCGTTGCGGTCGCCGCGTTCAACATTATTTCCACGCTGGTGATGGTGGTGAATGACAAGAAAAGCGACATCGCGATTCTGCGCACGCTTGGCGCCACGCCCGGTTCGATCATGGCGATTTTCATGGTCCAGGGCACGGTGATCGGGGTGGTCGGAACGCTGATCGGCGCGGTGGTCGGGATCTTCGCGGCGCTGAACGTCAGCGCGGCGATCTCGGCCCTCGAAGGCTTGATCGGGCATAAATTCCTGAATGCCGACGTGTACTTTATTGATTACCTGCCGTCGCAAGTGCAGAGCCAGGACGTGTTGATGGTCTGCGCCGCCGCGTTGGTTCTGAGTTTCCTCGCCACCCTGTATCCAGCCTGGCGTGCCGCGCGCACCCAGCCTGCGGAGGCGCTACGTTATGAGTGAGTCGGGCATGAGTGAAAAAGCAATCTTGAGCTGCCGCAACCTGGGCAAATCCTACGAGGAAGGCCCGGAGTCGGTAGAAGTGTTGGCCGGTCTGCAACTGGAGTTGCACCCGGGCGAACGCGTGGCCATCGTCGGCACCTCGGGCTCGGGCAAAAGTACTTTGCTCAACCTGTTGGGCGGCCTCGATACGCCGACCAAGGGCAGCGTTTGGCTGGACGGCGAAGAGCTTTCGGCGCTGAGCGAGAAAAACCGTGGCCTGCTGCGTAACCGATCCCTCGGGTTCGTCTACCAGTTTCACCACTTGCTGCCGGAATTCACCGCGCTGGAAAACGTCTGCATGCCGCTGCTGATCGGCAAGACCGCCATCCCGGAGGCGCGTCAACGTGCAACGGCGTTGCTGGAGCGGGTAGGGCTGGGTCATCGCTTGCAACACAAACCGTCCGAATTGTCCGGCGGCGAACGTCAGCGTGTGGCCATCGCCCGCGCCCTGGTAAACAAGCCGGGGTTGGTGATGCTCGATGAGCCGACCGGCAACCTCGACTCGCACACCGCGCAGGGCATTCAGGATTTGATGCTGGAACTCAGCACCTCGATGCGCACCGCGTTCCTGGTGGTGACTCACGACATGAACCTGGCTCGCCAGATGGATCGCGTCCTGCATTTGCAGGAAGGTCGCCTGACGCCCATCTGATTGACCGAAACCCGGCGCGGCTGAAAAGCCCGTCGGGTCTTTTATTTTTATACGGTGCCCCAGCGAATGTTCAGACCGTTATCGATCTTCATCGGCGCGCGCTATACCCGCGCCAAGCGCCGCAATCGCTTTGTTTCCTTCATCTCGATGACCTCGATGATCGGCCTCGCCCTCGGTGTGCTGGCGATGATCGTGGTGCTCTCGGTGATGAACGGTTTCCAGCGCGAAATGAGCTCGCGGATCCTCGGCATGGTGCCGCACGCGACCATCGTCGGCGTCAACCCGATCGACGACTGGCGGCCGGTTGCAGCCGCAGCGATGAAAAACCCCGAAGTCACCGCTGCCGTGCCGTTCACCGAAATGGAAGGCATGTTCTCCTATAAAGGCTCGATGCAGCCGATCCAGATCAGCGGCATTGATCCGGCGCAGGAAGGCAAGGTGTCGATCGTTACGCAACATATCGTCCAGGGGCGTCTCGACGATCTGAAGCCGGGCGAGTTTGGCGTGGTGGTCGGTGAAATCACCGCGCGGCGTTTTCGCTTGAATGTCGGTGACAAACTCACCCTGATCGTCCCGGAAATCAGCAGCGCACCGGGCGGCATCACGCCGCGCATGCAGCGCCTGAACGTGGTGGGCGTGTTCAAGGTCGGCGCCGAGCTTGATGGCTCGATGGCGCTGATCCACATGGCCGACGCGGCGCAGATGCAGCATTGGCAGCCGAATCAGGTGCAGAGCGTACGCCTGGCGGTGAAGGACTTGTACGCTGCGCCGCAAGTGTCACACAACGTTGCCACGGGCCTCGGCGCCGCTTACAAGGCTGACGACTGGACCCACACCCAGGGCAGCCTGTTCAGCGCGATGAAAATGGAAAAAACCATGATCGGCCTGTTGCTGCTGATGATCGTCGCGGTAGCGGCGTTCAACATCATCGCGACGTTGATCATGGTGGTGAACGACAAGGGCGCGGACATCGCGATTTTGCGCACCATCGGCGCGACACCACGCCAGATCATGGCGATATTCATGGTGCAGGGCACGGTGATCGGGATTGTCGGCACATTGATCGGCGGCGTGCTGGGCGTGATTGCGGCGCTGAATGTCAGTGAATTGGTGGGTTGGCTGGAGCGCGTGAGCGGGCAGCATATCTTCAGTTCGGACGTGTATTTCGTCAGCAATCTGCCGTCGGAATTGCAGGGCGGCGATGTGTTGTTGATCTGCTCGGCGGGGTTCATTTTGAGCTTTCTGGCGACGGTGTACCCGGCGTGGCGCGCGGCGAAAATCGAACCGGCTCACGCCTTGCGGTATTCGTAAGCCTTAACAGCGCTTTCGCGAGCAAGCTCGCTCCCACAGTTGATCGAGTTGGGCCGCAGATTCATGGCCAACTCCTATCCCTGCGGGAGCGAGCTTGCTTGCGATGAGGTCGGCCCAGCTGGCCTCAATCCTTCCTTGGCAACTCGATCACAAACCGCGTCCAGCCATTTGCCGATTCGCAACGAATCAACCCGCCGTGCGCGCGAATGATTGACTGAGTAATCGCCAAACCCAACCCCGCATGCTCGCTACTGCCTTCCTGCCGCGCCGGATCAGCCCGGTAAAACCGGTCAAACAGGCGCGGCAACAATGCCGGATCAATCCCGCTTCCAGTGTTTTCAACCTGCAACGTCAAGCCATCGGATTGCTCGACGATCCTCACTCGAACCTCGCCGCCAACCGGGGTAAACCGCAACGCATTGTCCAGCAAATTAGACAGCGCCCGGCGCAACATGCTGCGGTCCCCGAGCATTCGCGCCGAGCCCTCGCGACTCAGCCGCACCTGCGCGTCCTCGGCCAGCGGCGCAAAAAACTCCAGCAACACATCGGTTTCTTCTGCCAATTCCAACCGTTCACGTTTGGGCATCAGCAAACCGTGGTCTGCCTTGGCCAGGTACAACATGTCGTTGACCAGTTGCGCCATCCATTGCAGTTCTTCAAGGTTGCTGTGCAGCGCTTCGCGGTAATCCTCGAGAGGTCGCGGGCGGGTGAGGGTGACTTGCGTGTGTGTCAGCAGGTTCGACAGCGGCGTGCGCAGTTCATGGGCGATGTCGGCCGAGAACGCTGAGAGCCGCTGAAAAGAGTCGTCGAGACGTCCGAGCATGGCGTTGAAGTTGTGGGCCATTTCCGCAAGTTCCGGCGGCATGTTCTCTTCGGGCAAGCGTGCGTTGAGCGATTGAGCGGAAACCCCACTGGCAACCACGCTCATGCGCCGCAACGGACGCAAACCGCTGCGCGCCGCCCACGCTCCAAGTAGCGCCGTGGCCAACGCCGACAGGCCGACCGTCAGCCAGATCAGATTCTGCATGCGCTGCAGGAAGTGCTGGTGATGCGTGATGTCCAGCAGCAGGGTCAATTGCGGCGAATCGGCTTTGTCCGCAAACAGCGGCGCGTTGAGCACGCGATAGTCGGTGCCGGCATCGTTGACCGTGGACAAACCAAGCTTCTGCGGGAGTTTTTGCGGCAATTTCGACGAGCTGTCAAACCAGCGTTGGCCATCGCTGCCGGTAATGCGCAGCGACAAATCAGCCTGGCGGCTCAGCTCATCCTGCAATTTGACTTCGCTTTCGCTGGACTGGATATCCTGCAAGGCGCGGCGTAAACCGATCAATTTGCCATTGAGCAATTGCTGATCCAGTTCGACAAAATGTGCCTCGCTGGCGCGGCTGAACAGCACCCCGGCGAATAACGAAACCACCGCTGTACACGCCGCGAACAGCAGCGCCAGGCGATTGCTCAAGGACAGTCGGCGCATCAGGCGTCACGCTCTTCGAGGACGTAACCCATGCCGCGCACGGTGTGGATCAGTTTGTTCGGAAAGTCGTCGTCAATCTTCAAGCGCAGGCGACGGATCGCGACTTCGATGACGTTGGTGTCGCTGTCGAAATTCATGTCCCACACTTGCGAAGCGATCAGTGACTTGGGCAGCACTTCGCCCTGGCGGCGCAGGAGCATTTCCAGCAGGGCGAATTCCTTGGCGGTCAGGTCGATGCGCTGGCCATTGCGTTCGACGCGGCGGCGGATCAGGTCGAGGCGCAAATCGGCGAGTTGCAACGAGGTTTCCTGCGGCGCGGCGCTGCCCCGGCGCAACAGACTGCGGACTCGCGCGAGCAACTCGGAGAAGGCAAACGGCTTGACCAGATAGTCGTCGGCGCCGAGCTCGAGGCCGTGGACCCTGTCCTCCACCGCGTCGCGCGCCGTCAGAAAAAGTACCGGCGTATCTAGGCCGGCGCCGCGCACCGCTTGCAGAATCTGCCAGCCATCGCGACCGGGCAGCATGACATCGAGGATCAACAAGGCGTATTCACCACTCAGCGCCAGTTGCTGGCCGCTGTTGCCGTCAGCCACCAGCTCGGTGGTAAAACCGGCCTCGGTCAGGCCTTGGCGCAAGTAATGGCCGGTTTTCGCTTGGTCTTCGACGATCAGCAGTTTCATTGATAGCTCTGTTTATTGATGGCTCTGTTCATTGGTAAGTCGGTTTAAGTGGAACGAGCGCTTTATACCGTGGCTGGCCGAGATGCTGGCCAACCTGACAAAGTTGTAATCTGGCCGTCAGGTTGCGGGCAGGCATGTCAGTTTAGAGTTTTCCACAGGCTGAACCTTATCTTGTTGGAGTACGACTATGTTTTTGCGCAATCGTCTGGTGCTGGGCGCGTGCTTGCTGGCGCTGAGCTTCGGGCTAGAAGCGTCACCCGCGCAGACTTACGACTTCGGTCAACCGGCGTCAGCGGCCAAAGCCCAGCGCAGTGTCGAAGTGGTAATGGGCGATATGTCGTTCGATCCGAAGGCCATTGATATCAAGGCCGGTGAGACGATTCGCTTTGTTCTGGTGAATAAGGGCCAATTGCTGCACGAATTCAACCTTGGAGACGCGACGATGCATGCCGCGCACCAGCAGGAAATGTTGAAGATGCAGCAGAGTGGCATGCTGACGCCTACCGCCATGAAGGAAATGGACCACAGCGCGATGGCCGGTATGGACCACGCATCACCAGAGCACGGCATGCAGCACGACGACCCGAACAGCATATTGGTGCCGCCAGGTAAAACGGCCGAGTTGACCTGGACTTTCACCAAGGCCACCAGCCTCGAATTTGCCTGCAACATCCCGGGACACTATCAGGCGGGCATGGTCGGCAAATTGACTGTCAGTCAGTAAGCACTCAAAGGCGCGCGCAAAGGCTGATAGAATCCGCTGATTCTTCAGTCAGGTTTCCGCCATGCATCCCGCAGCCGAACACTCGCCGCTGGGCAAATCCAGCGAATACATCGCCACGTACACGCCGTCCTTGCTGTTCCCGATTCCGCGCACCGCGAAATGGGCGGAGTTGGGGCTGACCGCAGAAACCCTGCCGTATAAAGGCGTGGATTTCTGGAATTGCTTCGAGCTGTCGTGGCTGCTGCCGTCGGGCAAGCCGGTGGTGGCCATTGGTGAATTCACGATCCCGGCGGATTCACCAAACATCATCGAATCCAAGTCCTTCAAGCTGTACCTCAACTCGCTGAATCAGACGCCGTTTGCCGATACCGCGAGCCTCGAAGCGACGCTGGTCAAAGACCTGTCGGCCGCTGCCGGCAAGCCGGTTGGCGTGCGTATTCGCAGCTTGCGCGAGGTTGAAGCGGAAGGCGTCGTGGCGTTGCCGGGCGTGTGCATTGATGACCTGGATATCAGCGTCAGCAACTACGTGCAGCCGCGCCCGGAACTGTTGCGTTGCGATGCTTCGCGGATCGTCGAGGAGAGCGTGCACAGCCATTTGCTCAAATCCAATTGCCCGGTCACCAGCCAGCCGGACTGGGGCAGCGTGGCGGTGGAATACCGTGGCGCAGCGCTGGATCATGCGAGTCTGCTCGAATACATCGTCAGCTTCCGCCAGCATTCGGACTTCCATGAACAGTGCGTGGAGCGGATTTTCCTCGACTTGCAGCGTTTGTTGAAACCACAGAAATTGACCGTGTATGCGCGGTATGTGCGTCGTGGTGGGCTGGATATCAACCCGTATCGCAGCACTGAAGACGTGCAGTTGCCGAACCATCGTCTCGCCCGGCAATAACAGATCACGGTAGGGGCGAGCCTGCTCGCGATAGCGCTGGGTCAGTCAGAATCTTTGCTGACTGGAAGAACGCTATCGCGAGCAGGCTCACTCCTACGAGGACTGCGTCGCGCATTGCGCATATGAAAAAGCCCCGCTATTGCTAGCGGGGCTTTTTTGCATCTGGCGGGTTCAGATCCCGATGTTGCCCAGCGTCAGCACGATGTTGCGCAAGGTGCCGGCAATGGCGGGGTGTTCGAGTTCGAAGCGCTCGACGGCCAGATTTACTCCGTCAGACAGGCTTGAATCCTGAGTTTTGGTTTCCAGTTCGATCTCGGCTTCAATTTGCTGCATCAGCACATGAAGGTCCTCGCGCTCGGCTTCGGTCAGCGGCGGATTCTGTTCCAATTGCTCGCGCAGAGTATTGAGCTGTTCTTGCAGTTCGCGGGCAGGCATGGCGTTCTTCCTTTTATCGATAGGCACTGGCATAGACCGCAGCAGCGTGCCAAAGGTCTATGGCTGGGCCCTAGATTAATCCAGTCGCCGGCAAGCTGCATGCTTTCATCGGGATAAGCCTGAAGTCAGGGCTTTTCACCTTTGAGCCGGCGCAGGCTGATGTCCGCCAGACAGGTGTCGAGCTCGCCGAGGTGATCGATGACCGAATGCACGCCGAGGCTGAATAATTGCACGGTCGCATTGCCGCGCCGTTGTTCGCGATCCTTTTGGCTCAGCGCTTGCCATTCGTTTGGCGCCAACCCGCACAGCGAACCGCAGGACGCCAGGCCAATGGTCCACAAGCCGGCATTCAACCCCGCTTGGAGCAATCGTGGTTCGCCGCTGACCAGCACGCAGCCATCCAGACGATCGACGTTCAGCGCCATCAACGCTTGCCAGCAAGCATTCGGCGCGGGCCATGGATTGATTGTTGCTGGATGTTGCGATGGCTTGATCCACGCCGGCAGGTGAGCCGCCAAGGAGTGGCTGAGGGCAGGGGAGAGTTTATCGAGCCAGGCACACGGTATTTGCTGGCGCTGCAGACTGCGCAGGCTCTCCAGCGCACCAGGCGTGACCTCGGCAAACTCTTCGCCAGGCAAACCGGACTGCTGCGTGCGGGCGCCGAAATCCACCAGGCAACCACTGAGGCCAAACAGCACGGCGGTCAGGTTTGGCGCGGTGACTTGCAATGCTTCGGCTTGCGGCATATCAGCGTCCCTGAAATAGCGACAAGCCTAGGGAAGGACGGTGACAGTTGAGTGACAGTTCGCCGAATTGCTGGCCGTCGGCGGCGACTTCTGCACGCCGACTCGCGTGGTGCTGCCTAAACCGACTTTTCCGTCTTATACTAGCCGCCTTAACGCTTGGGCCGCGCGCCCGCGCTCGTACAAATCCAAGGAGTTTTCTATGCGCTGGAGCAATCAATTCGCTCAGCTTTGTGTGTGTGCCAGCGTGTTGCTGGTTCCGTTTGCTGCCCAGGCGGCTACGGAAGAGGATCCTTGGGAAAGCGTCAACCGCCCGATTTTCCAGTTCAACGATTTCGTCGATACCTATGCGCTGAAGCCTCTGGCTCAGGGTTATCAGTTCGTCACGCCGCAGTTTCTGGAAGACGGCATCCACAACATGTTCCGCAACGTCGGCGACGTGACCAACCTCGCCAACAACGTTTTGCAGGCCAAACCGGCTGCGGCTGGCGTTGACACTGCGCGTCTGATCTTCAACACCACGTTCGGCCTGCTGGGCTTCTTCGATGTCGGCACACAAATGGGCTTGCAGCGCAGCGACGAAGATTTCGGCCAGACCCTCGGCTACTGGGGCGTCGGCAGCGGTCCTTACGTGATGCTGCCATTGATGGGGCCAAGCACGTTGCGTGATGCGCCGTCCAAGTACGTCGACAGCTACACCAGCCCGTACCGCTACATCAACGACGTGCCAGTGCGTAACTCGATTTTCGGCCTGAACATCGTTGATACCCGCGCCAGCCTGCTGTCGGCCGAGAAGCTGATGAATGGCGACAAGTACATTTTCATCCGCAATGCTTACTTGCAGAACCGCGAATTCAAAGTCAAAGACGGCCAGGTCGAAGACGATTTTTGATTCTGTGCGGTAAAACAAGGAAGGCGGCCAATTGGCCGCCTTCTTCGTTGGTGCTTCAGGCTTATTTCATCTTCAAGATTGTAAGGCCGAGTTTCTGACTGCCGCCGTCCTGCGCCTTGACCCATACCACTTCGGTGTCGGCTTCAAGGCCGGTCAGCGCCGCGTGATCGGAATCGATTCGCACGCTCAGACGGTCGCCGACCTTGAACAGGCGGGGCGCCTCCACCTGCATGCCACTGCTGGAAAGGTCGATGCAGACGGCTGGCACCTCATCGCCCTCGTGAATCAGTGACACATCGGCATCGACTCGCATGCGGATGAAATCGCGCTTTTCGCTGTAGTCCCGATCGGTTTGACTCATGGGCTCGATCCTTCCATTGGGTTACGGTTTAGCCTGTTCTTATAACTCCCGGTGATTTGAGAAGTAAAGACGTCAAGCGACCATCGGCGTGTGCTTGAAACGCCCCGCGGATGGGAGTACCGTCTGCGCCTTAGAAGGGCACCTCTGGTGGACTTGTCTGTAGGGCGAACGCTCGAAAACAGTGCAACAGAGAGGCTAGAAAGCGAATCCAGTAGTAAGAGCCGGGTCAAATCCCCTGCCTGCTACGCCAACCTAATTCTGGCGCCGTTTGCCCACATGCCAAAAACCAGTGCCACGCTGCTGATAATCGATGATGACGAAGTAGTGCGCGCGAGCCTCGCCGCCTATTTGGACGACA
Organism: Pseudomonas sp. 43NM1; assembly: GCF_002836905.1. Taxonomy (NCBI): domain Bacteria; kingdom Pseudomonadati; phylum Pseudomonadota; class Gammaproteobacteria; order Pseudomonadales; family Pseudomonadaceae; genus Pseudomonas; species Pseudomonas sp. 43NM1. Next base: position 49,455 of record NZ_MKGS01000025.1, read on the forward strand.
GTGGTTTCAGCGTCCTGCAGGCCAGCAATGGTCAACAGGGTCTTCAGGTATTCGAGCAAGACAAGCCCGACTTGGTCATCTGCGATCTGCGCATGCCGCAGATGGGCGGACTCGAACTCATTCGCCAGGTCACCGAGCTGTCGCCGCAGACGCCGGTCATCGTGGTGTCGGGTGCCGGCGTGATGAACGACGCGGTCGAGGCGTTGCGCCTGGGCGCGGCGGATTACCTGATCAAGCCTCTCGAAGATCTGGCAGTGCTCGAGCATTCTGTACGTCGAGCCCTGGATCGCGCGCGCCTGATGCTGGAAAACCAGCGCTATCGCGACAAGCTTGAACGAGCCAACCGCGAACTCGAAGCCAGCCTGAACCTGCTCCAGGAAGACCAGAACGCCGGTCGCCAGGTGCAGATGAACATGCTGCCGGTCAGTCCCTGGACCATCGACGAGTTCCAGTTTGCGCACCAGATCATTCCGTCGCTGTACCTGTCGGGTGATTTCGTCGACTACTTCCGAGTCGATGAGCGCCGGGTCGCGTTTTACCTGGCGGACGTTTCCGGTCACGGCGCCTCTTCAGCCTTCGTTACCGTGCTGTTGAAGTTCATGACCACGCGCTTGCTGTTCGAATCCAAGCGCAACGGCACGTTGCCTGAATTCAAGCCTTCAGAGGTACTTGGTCATATCAACCGAGGCCTGATCAGTTGTAAGCTGGGCAAACACGTCACAATGGTCGGTGGTGTCATCGACGAGGAGACAGGTTTGTTGACCTATAGCATCGGCGGTCATTTGCCGTTGCCTGTGTTGTACACGCCAGACAGTGTTCGTTATCTGGAAGGGCGGGGTCTGCCGGTCGGCCTCTTCAATGAAGCCACCTACGAAGATCACGTAATGGAGTTGCCGCCGACGTTCAGCCTGACGCTGATGTCCGACGGTATTCTGGACCTCTTGCCAGAACCTACGCTCAAAGAGAAAGAAGCGGCGTTGCCCCAACGGGTCAAGGCTGCGGGCGGCACCCTGGATGGGTTGCGGCAGGTTTTTGGATTGGCCACGCTAGGGGAGATGCCGGATGATATCGCCCTGTTGGTGTTGAGCAGGAATCTTTAATGAGTACCGGTAGAATCCAGTTCGCCGAGCAGGACGGCACCTTCGTCCTGAAGTTCGTCGGTGAAGTTCGCCTGACCCTGTGTTCGGCGTTGGATGCGACTATTGAGCGGATCTTCACGGCGTTGAACTTCAACGCGATCGTGATCGACCTGACCGAAACCCGCAGCATCGACAGCACCACGTTGGGCCTGCTGGCCAAACTGTCGATCCTGTCGCGGCAAAAGGTCGGCCTGCTGCCGACCGTCGTCACCACCCACGAAGACATCACCCGTCTGCTGCAGTCCATGGGCTTCGAGCAAGTGTTCAACATCGTTGACCACCCTGTGCCGTGCCCTGAGTGCCTGGACGATTTGCCGGATCAGGATCAGTCCGAAGAAATCGTGCGGATCAAAGTGCTGGAAGCGCACAAGATTCTGATGGGGTTGAACGACTCCAATCGTGAGGCGTTTCATGATCTGGTGAATGCTTTAGAGCGTCACTGATTCCGAAATCGATGAGTCGTCGACCCCTTACGGTGTTCGACCCAAATCCTGTAGGAGCCGAGCTTGCTCGCGAAAGCGTCCTCAAGACCGCCAATCACACCACGAACACACAAAAAAGGGCGAACCCGTAAGGTTTCGCCCTTTTTGTATTGCGCTGAACTAGATCACAGCTTGGCTTGCAGCAACGCCTCAAGCTTTTCCTGATCGCGAGCAAACTGACGAATGCCCTCGGCCAGTTTCTCGGTAGCCATCGCATCTTCGTTGGACAACCAACGGAACTGCGCTTCATTCAGGCTCAGACGCGCTTCACCGGCATGGCCTGGCGCCAATTTACGCTCAAGCTTGCCGTTGTCCGCCGCCAGTTTCTCCAGCAGGTCCGGGCTGATGGTCAAACGGTCGCAACCGGCCAACTGCTCGATCTGATTGAGGTTACGGAAGCTCGCGCCCATCACGACGGTTTTGTAGTCGTTGGCCTTGTAGTAGTTGTAGATGCGCGTTACCGACTGCACGCCCGGATCATCCGCGCCGGTGTAGTCGTTGCCGTTGGCCTTCTTGTACCAGTCGTAGATGCGACCCACGAACGGCGAAATCAGGAACACCCCGGCGTCAGCGCAAGCGGCTGCCTGGGCGAACGAGAACAGCAGGGTCAGGTTGGTCTGGATGCCTTCCTTCTCCAGAATCTCGGCGGCGCGGATGCCTTCCCAGGTCGAGGCGATCTTGATCAGTACGCGGTCACGACCAACGCCGGCCTTGTCGTACAGTTCGATCAGACGGTGCGCGCGCTTTAATACGGCGTCAGTGTCGAACGAAAGACGCGCGTCCACTTCGGTGGAAATGCGCCCTGGTACTACGTTGAGGATTTCTTTGCCGACAGCGACACCAAAGCGGTCGCTGGCCAGGCCTACATCACCCTTGCAGTCGTGAACGCAAGCGTTCAGCAACTCGGCATAACCGGTGATGGCCGCAGCCTTCAGCAGCAGGGAAGGGTTGGTGGTAGCGTCCACGGGTTTAACGCGAGCGATTGCTTCGAAGTCGCCAGTGTCGGCAACGACGGTAGTCATTTGTTTAAGTTGTTCCAGCTTGGAAGTCATGGGCGTGCTCTGTCCTATGGGTCTGATGACATTACCCGAGCGCTGACAGCCACTCAAGGGCGTACGTGCGTATCGAAGGGCCCAGCGGCAACAACCGGGAAACGGCTGTTTGAATGGCGAGGCGCGGTATCGGTAAATACGATGCCAAATCGGCGCACAGGTTCAAGTCAACTGACCGTTAACGCCCCTCAAGCAACTCCGCCGCTTGATCCAGCAACGCCAAAGGCTCCTTTGCCTTGTGAATATCCACTGACAACAACTGGCGAAACTTGCGCGCCCCCGGGAACCCGGTGCCCAAGCCCAACACATGACGAGTGATGTGGTGCATCGAACCGCCGGCCTCAATGTGCGCGGCAATATAAGGACGCAATTGCGCCAGCGCCTCTGCGCGCGTGATGACCGGCGCCGTGCTGCCGAACAACTGCTGATCCACTTCAGCCATCACGTAAGGATTGTGATAAGCCTCGCGGCCGAGCATCACGCCGTCGAACGTCTGCAAGTGCTTGTGACAGGCTTCCAGCGTCTTGATTCCGCCGTTGAGAATAATCTCCAGCTCCGGGAAATCCTTTTTCAACTGCGCCGCCACGTCATAGCGCAGGGGCGGAATGTCGCGATTTTCCTTCGGCGACAGGCCTTCCAGAATCGCAATTCGCGCATGCACGGTAAAACTGCTGCAGCCGGCATCGCGAACCGTGCCAACAAAATCACACAACTGCTCGTAGCTGTCCCGGCCGTTAATGCCGATACGGTGCTTCACCGTCACCGGAATCGACACCGCATCACGCATCGCCTTCACACAATCAGCGACCAACTGCGGATGCCCCATCAACACCGCGCCGATCATATTGTTCTGCACCCGATCACTCGGGCAGCCGACGTTCAGATTGACCTCGTCGTAGCCGTGATCCTGAGCCATGCGCGCGCAAGCGGCCAAGTCGAGAGGCACGCTGCCGCCCAGTTGCAATGCAAGTGGGTGTTCGGCTTCGTTGTGACGAAGGAAGCGCTCGTGGTCGCCATTGAGGAGCGCGCCAGTGGTGACCATTTCGGTGTAGAGCAAGGCATTCTTCGACAGCAGCCGTAGGAAAAAACGGCAATGTCTATCGGTCCAATCCATCATCGGCGCAACGGAAAAACGTCGTGACAGCGGGGCGGGCGTGGCGGTGATTGGGGGCATTGGGATCTGGAATTGGGGTATGGCTGAGAGGCGCGCAGTTTATCAGGATTGAGTCGCTGAAGCGGGGGCTCTGTTCAGCGAGATCCTCAACACGCTTAACGAGTCATCGATGGCCCGGACGCGTCGGCTACCGTCGAACTGCCGCAATTAACAAAGGAAGAAGTCTTCAACCAGCGCTGATCCGGATAATACGAAAACAGCAGTTGCCCGCCCTTCATCGAGTCAATCAACCGATGAGCAATCGCCGGTCGCACTGCCGGGCAACCCAGGCTTCGGCCGATTCGGCCATTGGCGCGGGCCAGCACTGGGCTGACGTACGGCGCGCCGTGAATCACGATTGCGCGGTCGAACGCGTTGTCATTGAAGCCAGGTTCCAGGCCTTCCATACGTAACGAATAGCCGTTTTGTCCGACGTAACTCGATTGGGTGCGGTATAAGCCAAGGCTGGTGGCGAAGCTTTCGTTCTGGTTGGAGAACTTGACTGCCATGTTTTCGCCGCTGTTGCGGCCATGGGCGACGAGTTCATGAAAGAGCAACTTGCGCTTCTTTAAATCGAACACCCAAAGGCGTTGTTCGGTCGAAGGCAATGAATAGTCGATGACGGCGAGTCGCTGGACTGGCGCGGCGCCTCGGGCGATGCTGCATTGGGAGGCGCGTACGGCCAGGCCAATGACTTTTGCGTTAGCGCCAGGGGCCGCTTTGGCGAGGGCGGCGGCGAGAGAATCGGCGTAGGCTGCTGGTATTGACGTTGCCGCCAACAGCAGGACCGAGCATAGAAAGCCAAAGCGGTTTAGCGCCATAGAGATGTCTCATCAAGTTATTTCGAGTTTAGCAGTGCAAACGCCATGTGCTGAGCGCAGGAGATTAAGAATTATCCATGGGGCAACTATCAAGGTTATTCGTCATAAGCCATGCCTTTTTTATGGTCTTTCTGATCGGCGGCACGGCGCACGCGGAAACTTCGTCGATTGAGGGGCAAAATCCGCCGATCAGCATGATCGAGGCGATACCGGACGATAACGTCGCTCAAGAGATTCGCGCGACGCTGGAGCCGCTGATTTCCGCGTTCCCGCCGTTGCAAACACGGCCGAAGCATCAGCGCATCGACGTTAACCGTGTAGTGCTGGATTTCTATACGCATCGCCAGTTTCGCGCGGCGTGGACTAATCCTGACGATGTAGCGCAGTTGTTGAAGAGTCTTGACGACACGCAGATCGACGGACTCGAGCCTGCGGACTTTCGAAGTAACGATCTGGTCATGGCGCAGGCATCGATGCAGAACACTGCGCCAACACCTGCGCAACAAGCAGCTTTCGATCTTGCGGCGACTCGCACTTACCTCACGGCGTTACTGCAATTACGCCGCGGCAAAGTTGATCCGGCGCGGTTGGACATGCACTGGAATTTCGACATTGCCGGTGCCGATCCTCGGGATGACGTGAACAACTTCTTCAACGCGCTGGACACTCACGATGTTGCCCGAGCGTTTGCCGAGGCGCCGCCGCAAGAAGCGGTTTACGTAGGGCTGCGTCAGGCATTGGCGCAGTTGCGGCAGATTCGTGACCGCGGTGGCTGGCCGAAAGTTACTGACGGGCAATCGCTCAAGCCAGGCATGGATGGCGCAGCCGTTGCGCAACTTCGAGCGCGTCTGGCAGCGGGCGGTTATCTGGACACCAGAACCAGCAAAAACAACACGTACGACGATGCGGTTATCGCCGCGGTGAAGAAGTATCAAACGGAACAATATCTGGGCGCAGATGGTGTTGCCGGGGCAGCCACCCTCGCTGCGTTGAACGTGCCGGTACAAGCGCGTATCGATCAAGTCAGGGTCAACATGGAACGCGCGCGTTGGCTGCTGTACAAGCTGCAGGGCACTTTTGTAATCGTTGATATTGCCGGGTACAAAGTGGCGCTGTATCGCGATGGTCAACCCATCTGGCGTTCACGGGTTCAGGTAGGCAAGCCGTATCGAAGTACGCCGATCTTCCAGGCTGAAATTACTTACGTCACTTTCAACCCGACCTGGACCGTTCCGCCGACGATTCTGAAAGAAGACGTGTTGCCGAGAATTCTGAACAACCCGAACTACCTCAGTGCCAATCGGATTCGGCCGCTGGATCGGGAAGGTAACTTGCTGGACCCATCGACCATCGATTGGAGCAACCCGCGCGGCATCACTTTGCGCCAGGACGCCGGACCGGAAAACTCGTTAGGCCAAGTGGTTATCCGCTTCCCCAATGATTACGCGATCTACTTGCACGACACCCCGCACCGCGAGCTGTTTGCGAAGAATGTTCGCGCCACCAGTTCGGGCTGTATTCGGGTAGAAAACCCGTTGCAGTTGGTTGAGTTGCTGTTCAATGACCCGGTGCGCTGGAGCAGTGCCGGTATTCAAAAGCAATTGGCCAATGGCCGGACGGAAAATATTCGACTCCCGGTGAAAGTGCCGGTTTTGTTGGCCTATTGGACGGTGGATATGGGCAGCAATGGCCGCGTGGCATTCAAGCCGGATGTGTATGGCTACGACAATCCGGTGCTGAAGGCGCTGAACTTGCCAGCGAAGTTACCGCCTCTGGATTTGCAAGCAGCAGTAGGGCAGAACACTCACTAAATCTTGTGGGAGCGAGCAGGCTCGCTCCTGCATTGAAAAGCGTTCGGGCTTAGAGATCCAAGCCTTCTTGCACTACCGAAAGCAAGTTCACTTCCGTCAGCGCAATCGCATCAGTCTGTTGCCCGGTTTGTTCGATCGATTGCAGCCACCAATGCGACCCGCCGTGTTCGTCAACCGTTCTCAGCAGAGGGATTTCCTTGTCCTTCAAATGAATTTCGACACGACCCTGACCGTCGGCGGTGAACCGCACAATCGGCACGAACGTAATGTTGTGGTGATTGCCTTCAATCACCAGTTGGTCGATCGAATAAGCATAAGTTGCGCCGTTGAGATGACGTTCAAACACGTGCGTAGGATTGCGCCGCATGCTCAGGCCGGCTTCAAGCAGAGGCTTCAGCCAGGCTTCGATCTGGTGATACATTTCGTACACTTGGCCGGGCCAACTGTCGATCGCCTGATCGGTAGCGGTGGTCGCGTCCGCGTCGGTGTGCCGGGTTTCTTTCAGTTTTGCGGCGAGTTCTTCTGCCTTGCTCATGTCGATTCCCTGTCGTGATCCAAGTGTGATCATAGCGTTACCAAAGTAATCCACGTTTTGCCTTGCGTCATGCGATTGAAACACCGACATGGCAAAAACCCCTGTGGTCGATCGTCGGCCAAGGATCAAAACCATCATTATTCCCAAGGAGTGGGTCTATGAAAAAGCTGTATGCAGTTGTCGCCATGTTGGCAATCACGTTCGGGCAGATTGGCCTGAGCCAGGCGCGGACGTCGCAACATGGCAAACCTCAGGCTGAGTCAGTGGCGGGGGTGTTTGATTACTATTTGCTGACGCTGTCCTGGTCGCCAACGTTCTGCCTCACCCACAAAGACGATTCGCAGTGTTCCGGCAAAGGCTACGGTTTTGTGCTTCACGGGTTGTGGCCGCAGTACGCGAATGGCGGCTGGCCCGAGTCGTGCCCACCAAAAATTGCACTGTCACCTGCTGAACAAAAGCGCGGCCTGACGCTATTTCCGACACCAAAGTTGCTTGAACACGAATGGGCCAAGCACGGAACATGCAGCGGTCTTGGAGCCACGGGTTATCTGGACGCGGCAGACAAGGCAGTTGGCGCGGTGAAAATCCCGGAAAAACTGCAGCCGTTCAGTGGCACGGTTTACTTGCCTGCGCAGAAAATCGCCGACCTGTTTCGCGAAAGTAATCCGGGCATTTCAGCGGACGGTATCGCGGTTATTTGCAGCGGCCCCGAGTTGTCGGAAGTGCGCGTGTGCATGGGCAAGGATCTGCAGTTCGGCGCATGTGGCAAAGGTGTGAAAACTCAATGTCGCGCGGGCGATATCCGCGTTCCGCCATCGCGGTAATCGGTTGTTCGGATGGATAGATGGGCGTTATGGACGCCCATTTTTGCATTCAGGTTTGAACATCTTCGCGGCATCCCTCATCCTTGCGCGCTTGTTCAATGGATTGTCAGAAAAGCCTGCAAGGAGCTTGTTCATGAGCGGAAAACCCGCCGCCCGCCTTACCGACCCCACCGCTTGTCCACTGCCGGGTCACGGCACCAATCCCATCGCCAGCGGTTCTCCCAACGTCAATTTCGACGGCCTCGCGGCTGCGCGCCTGACGGACAAATCTGCATGCGGCAGCCCGATCACCGGCGGCGTATCGGCGACGGTATTCATCAATGGCCTGAACGCCGCAACACTCGACAGCACCGGCGGCCACGGCAATGTGGTGATCGGCGGCTCGGGCACGGTAATCATTGGCGATACGGTGGTCACGGCGCCGTTTACCGGCCTGGTGCCGATGCCGGTCAATTTCACCGACAAGTTGAAACTGGTGAACGCGGTCACCGGCGCCCCGATGCCCGATCACCCCTACATGATCCTGCGCGCCGATGGGCGCCAGGAGCACGGGGTTTCCGACGCTGCCGGCTTCACCCACGCCATCAGCTCGCACCTGCCTGAAAGCGTCAAACTGTTTTTGGAGGAGTGAGGCATGTGTGCTGAAACAGTGACCTGCGCGAAGGGCAAAACTTACAAGCTGCAGGGTGAACATACGCTGACGGACAAAAAAGATGTCAGTGAGAAGACGGTGCCGATTGAGAGTACCAAGGCGATTGTTTTCTTTGTTGGCGGGGCAGGAGATAAAGAGCGTTATTATTTTTCCGGGCCCTACGAGAATATAAAATTTGCCTGGCAGGATTTTGATGTGCGTGCCCAACCGTTAGTAGATGAAGGAAAATATACCTCTCAATGGTTGGGCTACAACGAAATAAGAGGCAAGCAGGATATTCAAAGGCATGTGTTGAGTCTTATTCCCTATAAGAGCTGCCCGGTCTTTATAGTGGGGCACAGTCTAGGCGGGTGGAATAGCGGACATCTGACCAGAATAATGACTGAATGGGGATACAAGGTAAAACTGTTGATTACACTGGATCCGGTTGGCGAAGGCGCTTTGGTTTGGCTGGGTTCGGATATTTATCTGAATCGGCCGGAGCCGGTTTCTGAAGACTGGATCAACGTCAGAGCCACTCCGTCCAGACCTGACGACTCCGATGGTGTAGCGGACTTTGGAGAAAAATGGTTGATCACCTGCGGGCCGTCGATCAATGCGAACGTTGATACTAACCATGCAAACGCTCCTGACTTATTTAGCGCCAAAATCTCTGGTGGAAAATCTGCGAGTGATCTGCTGTTCGATTCGATTATGAAAGAGTTCTCTTGATATGAAGAAGTCGATTGTCTTATTGCTCATGGTTGTTTGTTCGGGATGCGCGCGGGAGCATGTCAAACCTGAGGCTGATTTGAGTTACATGTCTGTAGAGAGAGACAATCGATATCCTATTTATGATGTCAGTTATAGTTCGAACGTTAATCTTCTGGATTTATTTGATCGAGGCGAGGGTGTTGGTTATGCTGCGGCTTTTCTGGTTTGCGCATTGGGAAATGATCAAGATTTTTCGATAGGTCATCATATGCAGTTTGCCGCGCTCGGCTCCATCAAGGGCGACGGGCAGAGTCAGGAAAAAGGAACATTTAACTATGTAACAAGTGCTCTGTTGAGTGAAGTCAGTAACAGTGGCGGATCGAGACGAAACCTTGCTTCAAATGAGTTAAATGAAATTCTGGCTGACAAGAGCAGCATTCCTTGCAGGGTCCGTATCACCGCATACGGCTACGAAACCTACTACTCCAACGCAATGTACATCCCGACCGCGGACCTCCTGCGAGAAATAAACAAACCCAGACTCAAATAGAGAGAGTCGTCCTGCTGGCGAATGAAGACCCGCTGAAACAATTTCCCCAGGAGTTTTTTGTAAGGTTTCTACGCTCGCGGCGGATAACTGGAGGGCGACGCCAAACTGTTTGCCCATTGGCCCCGCTCAACACCGTAGACTACGCTTACAAAAAATAAGGGCTTTGGGCCGTCGCCCATGCCGTGCCCTCCAGGAAACACTTTTGCCTATCCCCATTCACGAATCGCACCACGCACCCGGCGCACTGAAACGTTTGCCCTTGCTCAAGGCTGCGGCGTTATTTATTGCGGCGGTTTGCCTATGCCTGTGCGGCTTGCTGTACTTGCAACTGGAGCAGTCGCGGCGCCACGATCTGGCGTTGGCCGAAGTCGCTTCATCAAACCTCACCCGGGCGATGGCGCAGCAGGCCGAAGACACGTTCATGAAAGCCGATCTTGTGCTGACCAGTCTGGCGGACTGGATTCAGGCCGACGGTTATGACCAGATGCAGTTATCGCGGCTGCAGAAGACCTTTTCTCGGCGCGTGCAATCGCTGCAGCAGTTGCACGGGATTTTCCTGTTCGACCGGCAGGGCCAGTGGGTTATCACTTCGTTTGACGATTTGCCTCACGGTTCCGGCGTGGCCGATCGCGAATATTTCCAGTTTCATCAACAAAACGTCTCGTCGCTGGCGCACATCGGCCCAGCCATCCGCAGTCGCAAAAACGGCGAGTGGATTATTCCTGTTTCCAAACGCGTCAATGATGATCACGGCAATTTTACCGGTGTGCTGCTGGCCGGGATCAAAATGGCCTACTTCGACGAGTTCTTCAAAAGCTTCAGCATCGATGAGCATGGCGCGATGTTCCTCGCGCGCACTGACGGCACGCTGCTGGCTCGACGGCCATTTGTGGAGTCGCAAATCGGTACGTCGGTGGCCCAAGGCACGATTTTCCAGAAGCACTTGCCGCTGGCGAACGCGGGCAACGCGATGATCAATTCGGTGGTCGATGACACGGTGCGGTTGTACGGCTACCGACAGTTGGAGGCCTATCCGTTGGTGGTGTCCGCGGCATCGTCCAGGGACGCGATTCTCAAAGACTGGTACGCCAATGCGTTTCAGGCCAGCGTCATCGTTGCGCTGGTGATTTTGGGGATCGGCTTGTTTGGCTGGGTATTCATTCATCAGGTGCGCGATGGCGGACGAATTGAAGCCGATCTGCGCGCCGCCCAGGAAGCGCTGGAGCTGATCGCCACCCACGACAGCCTCACCGGATTGGCCAATCGGCGCCTGTTCGAGCGCGCGCTCGACATCGAGTTCGGACGCGGCGCGCGGCAGGGCAGCGCGCTGAGCCTGATCATGCTCGATATCGATTTCTTCAAAAGTTACAACGACAACTACGGCCACGTCGCCGGGGATCACTGTCTGGCAGAAGTGGCACGTGCGCTGAAGAGTTGTTGCCAGCGCAACGCTGATCTGGCGGTGCGTTACGGTGGGGAAGAGTTTGCAGCTTTACTGCCGAACACCGACATTCACGGCGCGATGGTGATTGCCGAGCAGATTCGCCGTAGCGTCATCGACAAAAACATCTCGCACAGCGGTTCGCCGACCGGGCACGTGACCGTCAGCCTGGGATGTTATTCGTTTGTACCGAGTGGCCGCGACAGCGTGGAAGTATTCATCCAGCGCGCGGACGCCGCCCTCTACCAAGCCAAACACTCCGGACGTAATCGCACGGCGGTGCTGTCGATGGAGGGCGGCGTCGAGACGCTGATGCGTTCGGATCGATAGAAGGGCGAAAGGGCAGGCCTGATTTTAAATAACCAAATCAGAAACTGCCTTTTCGCGTTCAGCTACCTGTTCCGCCGCCAGCGCCACCGGTTCCACCGCCCGGCGCACCTGTGCCGCCGCCCGCGCCGGAACCGCTGCTGCCACCGTTACCGCCCGCGCCGCTATTGACGCCAGTTCCCGAACTCGATGAGCCAGAACCGCCGCCAGTGGTGCCCGAACCGTTGCCCGAACTGTTGCCTCCAGAAGGCGCGCCAGGCGTGCTGTTAGGTGGCAACGTCGACCCGCTGACCCCGCCGGATTTAGTCCCGGTGGCATCCGGCGCATCGTTGGCCGCATAGACTGCCGATGCGCTGCAAAGCAAACCTGCGAGCAGCAGCGAAGTAATTTTTTTGGTGATCATGGTACGTCTCCAGAAATGAGTCGTTACCTGATATTGGTGTTTGAGGCTGCGCGGTTGGTGCCGGTCAGGTGACGAATGGTTGAGGTATCAAACGAATGCTTCGCGCAGGCGGGTGATCGTTTGCTCGACAGTGATTCCAGAGGAGGGTGGCGGATCAGGGCGCTCACAGAATTCACGCCAGACAAACAACGTAAGCTCGGCGCCGTCGGTGAGACTTTGCGGGTTGGGCGAAGACAACGTTTCCAGCAATCGATAGCGTTGATCCTGCCAGAACAGATCCTCGACCCAGTCATGGATCGGAATTATATGGAAATGAATCGAGTGCCCGGGCTCATGACCATAGCGGCCGATGTACAGGCGTTTTGGCTTGAACAGCGCTTCGATCAGGTATTGGATTTTAGCCAGCAGCGGACCGAGTTCCGCGAGAGCGCTGTCCGGCATTTCGTGCAGGGCGCTGGCGTCTGAGCGAGCGCCGAGCATCAGGTAGCCCGGCATCGCTGAATTGAGGCGATGGTTGAGCGTCCAGTGTTCGGTTTCGTGGATGACGAAAGAGCGCGGGATGTTCATCGATGATCCTTTTCGACGCGTCGTAAGCGGGCGCTGCAAATCCTACCGTAGGAGGGCGCTTGCCCGCGAATGCGCTTTGAAAGTCGCCATATGTTGCGAATAGGCCGTGGCGCTCGCCAGCAGTTCCGCTCCCACCCAGGTCCGCCCGCAACGCCAACGCAACCACCGCAATGGCCCGATGTCACACCCTAGACACCTCGCCGCCGGGAGCACTGGTTGATGAAAAACTTGCGAATTGCCACGTTCAACGTCAATGGCCTGCGGGCGCGTTTGCCTAATTTGCTGGCGTGGCTTGAGCGCGAGAAACCGGACGTTGTTTGCCTGCAAGAGCTCAAGTCGGTCGACAGTGCATTCCCTGCTGCCGAACTGGAGACTGCCGGTTATGGGGCGATCTGGCAGGGCCAGTCTTCGTGGAACGGCGTGGCGATTCTGGCGCGGGATGCGCAACCGCTGGAGAGTCGGCGCGGTTTGCCCGGTGAGGAGGCGGACACGCAAAGCCGTTATATCGAAGCCGCGGTGCACGGCGTGTTGGTCGGTTGCCTGTACTTGCCCAATGGCAACCCGCAGCCGGGCCCGAAGTTCGACTACAAATTGGCGTGGTTCGAACGGCTGATCAGCTATGCGCAAGCGCTGCAAGCCAGTGATCACCCGGTGGTGCTGGCCGGCGACTACAACGTGGTGCCGACCGACATGGACATCTACAACACGCGCTCCTGGCTCAAGGATGCGTTGCTGCAACCCGAGAGTCGCGAGTGTTACAAGCGATTGCTCGACCAGGGCTGGACCGATTCCCTGCGTCATCTCTATCCGGAAGATCGGCTGTACACGTTCTGGGATTATTTCCGCCAGCACTGGCAGAAAAACTCCGGTTTGCGCATTGATCACTTACTGCTTAATCCGGCGCTAAGCCCTTATCTGCATGAGGCCGGCGTCGATGCCTGGGTGCGCAACGAGCCGCATGCCAGCGACCATGCGCCAACCTGGATTCGCCTGAGTTCGCGCAAGCGGCGTTGATTGTTCGCGGGCGCCGATTGGCGAAATCAATTGTCGGCCCAAGCACTTTGTCCCTTATAAATGGCGACCATCAGCGGAGCGATCCGCGGCCCCGCGCATAAGGACTGAGCCATGAGCGAGCCACGCCTGAGCAATCTCGATCTGTACATGCAACGCCTGGGTTTCAGTACGCCTCCAGCGCCAACCCTGGAAACTCTGCGCCAACTGCAATTGCGCCACACCGGCGCTTTCGCGTTCGAGAATATTGCGACCGTGTTAAGCGAGCCGGTGCTGATCGACTTGCCTTCCATCGAGCAAAAAATCTTCCAGCAGAATCGCGGTGGTTACTGCTATGAGCTGAACGGGATGTTCCTGGTGTTGCTGCAGACGCTGGGGTTTGACGCTCGCGGCATCACCGGCCGTGTGGTGATGGGCCAGCCTGAAGGTGCGTGGACCGCACGCACTCACCGTTTGAGCCTGGTGACCCTGGACGGCGTGCGCTATATCAGCGACGTCGGCTTCGGCGGCATGGTGCCCACTGCGCCGCTGCTCCTCGATACCGAGGCCGAACAACCGACACCGCACGAGCCCTATCGTATCGAGCAGCACGTCGATGGTTACACCTTGCGCGCCAAGGTCGGAGAAGAATGGCGGGCGATGTATATCTTCGATCTGCAGCGTCAGGAGGACATCGATTACACCGTCGGCAATTGGTATGTCTCGACTCATCCAGAGTCGTCTTTCCGTAAACAATTGATGGCGGCGCGTACCGGCGACGGCTGGCGGCGCACGCTGAACAACGGCAGCTTTGCGATCCACCGGATCGGCGAGGAGAGCCAGCGGCGCCAAGTAGCGGACGCCGATGAATTGATCGCGCTGCTGTCGGATGAGTTCGGTATTCGGCTGTCGGTGGATGCCCGGATGAAGCAGGTATTCGAGCAGTTGATCGAGCCGAAACAACCCAACTGACTAGCGCCGCCGCGTCCGGGTTTAAGGCCTGACATCCAACTCCATCACCCGCCGAATTTCGCTCAGCGCGTCGGCGAGTTTTCTTTCGAGGTTGTTCAGGTCCATCGCCGTGACGCCCTTTTTCAGATGCCCAAAAGTGGTGCCGCCGTTTGCGTCGGCGCCGCTCGTGTGCCCTCTATCGGTGAGCAATGCCTGGCGCAAGGTGTTGTTGATCACTGTCTGATAACCGAACCCTTCGTTTTCTGCGACCGCGCGGGCCGCTTCGATCACGGTGTCGTCGAGCATGATGGTGATGCGGGTTTTGCCCTTGCTGGAGGCAACTGGCCCACGCTTGGCGTTACTGAAGTCGTACTCATCTTTCATGGTCATGCCTCCCTGTATTGCCGACGCTCGTCTTTGCTGGCGACGCGTGCGGAAATGATTCGAACGAAATTCGGGTCGCGCCACGTGTAGGCAACCACCAGTAAACGACCTTTGGCGTCCTGCCCCATGGTGATCCAGCGCTGCTCATCGTGATCGCGGTCGTGCAGGGTCAGGGCTCGCTCGTCATCGAACACTGGCTCGGTTTCTGCAAGGCTGATCCCTCGATGCTTGAGTTTGTTAGCCGCGTTCTTGGCTTTGTCGAACTGTATTTCGAATGGCTTCATTATGCATACTTTATATGTATAAGAAAGAGGGCATCCGTGCCGGCGGTCGCCATGAAGACAAAAGGTTAGCGGTAGAAGGGGAATGTGCCGGAATGGATGTATTGCAAGGTTTTAGGGGGCTGGGGCGGACCGCCCGTTGGCGAAAATGGCCAGATGTCCATAATCTGACCGTTCAGTTGTATACAACTCTATAGACATTTGTCCTGAGTCTTGCATACAGTGTGCGCATAACAAAAACCAGGGACTCCCCCAACCATGAAAACGCCCCATGTTTCACACCAACGGCCCGAGGACGAAAATCTTGGGATCGGCGCGAATATGGCTTACGGCCTGCAACACGTTCTGACCATGTATGGCGGCATCGTCGCGGTGCCTTTGATCATCGGTCAGGCTGCCGGGCTGTCGCCGGCGGACATCGGTTTGTTGATTGCTGCTTCATTGTTCGCGGGGGGCTTGGCAACGCTCCTGCAAACGCTGGGTTTACCGTTTTTTGGCTGTCAGTTGCCGCTGGTTCAGGGCGTGTCGTTCTCTGGCGTCGCAACCATGGTGGCGATTGTCAGCAGCGGCGGGGAGGGCGGATTTCAGTCGATCCTCGGCGCGGTGATTGCCGCTTCATTGATCGGTTTGCTGATTACCCCGGTGTTCTCGCGGATCACCAAATTCTTCCCACCGCTGGTAACGGGCATCGTGATTACCACGATCGGCCTGACGCTGATGCCGGTGGCGGCGCGCTGGGCCATGGGCGGCAATAGCCATTCCCCGGAGTTCGGCAGCATGTCGAACATTGGTCTGGCGGCGTTGACCCTGGTGCTGGTGTTGCTGCTGAGCAAAATCGGCAGCGCGACCATCTCCCGTCTGTCGATCCTGCTGGCCATGGTCATCGGTACGGTGGTCGCGGTCGTTCTCGGCATGGCGGACTTCTCCTCCGTCACCCAAGGCCCGATGTTCGGCTTCCCGACACCGTTCCATTTCGGCATGCCGACCTTCCACTTCGCTGCGATCCTGTCGATGTGCATCGTGGTGATGGTGACATTGGTGGAAACCTCGGCGGACATCCTCGCCGTCGGTGAAATCATCGACACCAAGGTTGATTCCAAACGTCTGGGCAACGGCCTGCGCGCCGACATGCTGTCGAGCATGATTGCGCCGATCTTCGGTTCCTTCACCCAAAGCGCCTTCGCCCAGAACGTCGGGCTGGTCGCGGTGACGGGCATCAAGAGCCGATTTGTCGTGGCCACCGGCGGCGTGTTCCTGGTAATCCTCGGACTGTTGCCCTTCATGGGTCGGGTGATTGCCGCAGTGCCGACCTCGGTCCTCGGCGGCGCCGGTATCGTGCTGTTCGGCACCGTCGCGGCCAGCGGCATTCGCACGCTGTCCAAGGTTGATTACCGCAACAACGTCAACCTGATTATCGTCGCCACCTCGATCGGCTTCGGCATGATCCCGATCGCTGCGCCGAACTTCTACGATCAATTCCCGAGCTGGTTTGCGACCATCTTCCACTCAGGCATCAGCTCCTCGGCGATCATGGCCATCGTGCTCAACCTGGCGTTCAACCACTTCACTACCGGCAACTCTGACCAGCAGTCGGTGTTCGCGGCGGGGACCGAACGCGTGCTGCGCTACCAGGATCTGGCAGCGCTGCGTGAAGGCGATTACTTCAGCGAAGGCAAACTGCACGACTGCGACGGCAATGAAATTCCCGTGGTGGAAGTGGAGCACGGACATGCGGAACCGCGAGCGGTGCATTCGAAAAGTGGGGAGCATGTTTGACCGCGGCAATTCTTTGATACGACTGTAGATCAGAGGATCGCAGTCTTCGGCAATTACTACAGGTGAATGCGAAATCTGTGTGGTTACTGCCGAAGGCTGCGATCTTTTGCATTTCTACCGCCCACAAAAAAGCCCCTGAACCTTTCGATTCAGGGGCTTTTCGTTATTACAGTCTGGCTCCACGACCTGGACTCGAACCAGGGACCCAGTGATTAACAGTCACTTGCTCTACCAACTGAGCTATCGCGGAATGGCGTGTATGTTACTGATTCAAAAAGAGAAGTCAAGCATCTGTTGATGATTGGGTGGATTCGAGGGTGTCAGTGGCAGTTTATCGGTGATTGGCGGTTACCAGAATCGTGCCGGAGGTCTACCATAGTCGCCCGGAAGTGGTTACACGCGCTGCCGGCCATTCGCCGAAAAGGTACGCGCCATGAATCATTCAGCACTTACATCGCACCATTACGGGGTGTTCGCATGAGCATTGCCCAGATCAGCTTGCCGAAAGGCGTCGGTCCTCACGCCGAGAAATTGCTCGACGCTATCACCCAGGCCAGCACCGCCGACGAATTGAACCGCGCTGGCGGCAAGGCTGAAGGTTTCGTCCTTGGCCTGGAAAGCGCCAAGGCGATCAAAAGCCAGATTGCCGAATCGCTTTACGTGGCTTACGACGACGCCGCCAGCCAGCGTGCCACCGAACTGTCTTAACCGCCGAAGGTGAAGGTGCCGAGCATCAGCTTGGCATACAGCGCTGTCGCCGCCAGTTGCACGATCCACAACGCGAGGCCGCCGAGGAACACGCCGGCGGCTACTTGCATCACTAGATTGTTACCGCGTTTGGCCGGCGGGGTGCGGGGCACGAAATCGTCCAGTTCATCCCGGTCAGCGCGTAGGTCATCAATTTTCATGTGGGCTCTCGTAGAAATCCTGGGGTGTACATAAGACCCGCAGGAGTGAAGCTTGCCCGCGAAGGCGTCATTACTGACGCTGAAAGCTTCGCGGGCATGCCTCGCTCCTGCAAGTGCATTGTGCAGTGCATCGCTGCGTGGAGTTTAGAGGGCAGGCACTGCGCTTTGACACATATCTGAGACAAATAAAAAACGGGAAGCGCATTGGCTTCCCGTTTTTTGTAGCAATTGCAGACTCAGATCACCGCGACGATGGCCTTGGTCACTGCATCAATGTTGCTTTGATTCAACGCGGCAACGCAGATGCGCCCGGTGTCCAGCGCGTAGATGCCGAACTCGCTGCGCAGGCGCGTCACTTGCTCAACGGTCAGGCCGGAGTAGGAAAACATGCCGCGCTGACGACCGACAAAACTGAAATCCCGATGCGGGGCTTCTTTCGCCAGTTGCTCAACCATCTGCACGCGCATGCCGCGAATGCGCAAACGCATTTCGGCCAGTTCTTCTTCCCACTGTGCGCGCAATGTCGGGCTGTTCAGCACAGCGGCGACGATGCTTGCGCCGTGGGTTGGCGGGTTGGAGTAGTTGGTGCGGATCACGCGTTTGACTTGCGAGAGCACGCGCGCGCTTTCTTCTTTCGATTCGCTGACGATCGACAGGGCGCCAACGCGCTCGCCGTACAGCGAGAACGACTTGGAGAACGAGCTGGAGACGAAGAAGGTCAGGCCCGATTCGGCGAACAGACGCACAGCTGCGGCGTCTTCGTCGATGCCATCGCCAAAACCCTGGTAGGCCATGTCGAGGAATGGCACGTGGCCCTTGGCTTTCACCACTTCCAGCACGTTGTTCCAGTCCGCCGGGCTCAGGTCGACGCCGGTCGGGTTGTGGCAGCAGGCGTGCAGCACGACGATCGAACCAGACGGCAGCGCGTTGAGGTCTTCGAGCAGGCCGGCGCGGTTGACGTCGTGAGTCGCGGCGTCGTAGTAGCGATAGTTTTGGACCGGGAAACCAGCGGTTTCGAACAGCGCGCGGTGGTTTTCCCAGCTCGGGTCACTGATCGCGACGACGGCGTTCGGCAGCAATTGCTTGAGGAAGTCGGCGCCGATTTTCAGTGCGCCGGTGCCGCCAACGGCTTGGGTGGTGAGGACGCGGCCGGAAGCGATCAGCGGCGAATCATTGCCGAACAACAGTTTTTGCACAGCCTGGTCGTAGGCGGCGATACCGTCGATTGGCAAGTAGCCACGGGAAGCGTGTTGAGCGACGCGAATCGTCTCGGCTTCGACAACGGCGCGCAGGAGTGGAATTCGCCCCTCCTCGTTGCAGTAAACACCGACGCCCAGGTTGACCTTGTTGGTACGGGTATCGGCGTTGAATGCTTCGTTGAGGCCCAGGATTGGATCGCGTGGTGCCATTTCGACAGCGGAGAACAGGCTCATTTTGCGGCGGCTCTGAATGGAGTGTGGAGGGACGTGTCGCGCTCCAGCCGAATGCACTAGAGCGGTGCACAAACGGGGAGCTAGTATAGAGGCCATCTGCGATCGAAGGCGACAGCCGATTCGGTTTTTCCCGCAAGTTTTTCCGATTATTTTTCGACCGTTAGTCGAATGCTGTCGTCAAAGACTTCAAGGGATGTAGGACGTTTGCCTTGAAAGCGACGGCAATCGACTCCACATTGAACGCAATCCAGTTTTTTCCTCGGGCGGCTTCAGCCGTTTGCGGTCTTTCTCGTTGCTGTGCGTATCACCGTGCAGGCGCGACCCAGAGGTTTTTTCATGTCTGAATTCCAGCTAGTTACCCGCTTCGAGCCCGCCGGCGATCAGCCGGAAGCCATCCGCCTGATGGTCGAAGGCATCGAAGCCGGGCTGGCGCACCAGACGTTGCTCGGTGTGACCGGCTCGGGCAAGACCTTCAGCATCGCCAACGTGATCGCCCAAGTGCAGCGGCCGACGTTGGTGCTGGCGCCGAACAAAACCCTGGCCGCGCAGCTATATGGCGAGTTCAAGGCGTTCTTCCCGAACAACGCCGTTGAATATTTCGTTTCTTATTACGACTACTACCAGCCCGAAGCGTATGTGCCGTCGTCGGACACCTTCATCGAGAAAGATGCCTCGATCAACGACCACATCGAGCAGATGCGCTTGTCCGCGACCAAAGCGTTGCTCGAGCGCAAGGACGCGATCATCGTCACCACGGTGTCGTGCATCTACGGTTTGGGCAGCCCGGAAACCTACCTGAAGATGGTTTTGCACGTGGATCGCGGCGACAAGCTCGATCAGCGCGCGTTGCTTCGTCGTCTGGCGGACCTGCAATACACCCGCAACGACATGGAATTTGCCCGTGCGACGTTCCGCGTGCGCGGCGATGTGATTGACATTCACCCGGCAGAATCGGACTTCGAAGCGATCCGCATCGAGCTGTTCGACGATGAAGTCGAGAAGATTTCCGCGTTCGATCCGCTGACCGGCGAAGTCACCCGGCAATTGCCGCGTTTCACTTTCTACCCGAAAAGCCACTACGTGACGCCACGTGAAACCCTGCTCGGCGCCATCGAAGGGATCAAGGTCGAGCTGCAGGAACGCCTCGATTACCTGCGCACCAACAACAAACTGGTGGAAGCGCAGCGCCTCGAGCAGCGCACCCGGTTTGACCTCGAGATGATTCTCGAACTGGGTTACTGCAACGGCATCGAAAACTATTCGCGCTACCTCTCGGGCCGCGATTCTGGCCAGGCGCCGCCGACCTTGTTCGACTATCTGCCGGCCGACGCCTTGCTGGTGATCGACGAATCCCACGTCAGCGTGCCGCAGGTCGGCGCCATGTATAAGGGCGACCGTTCGCGCAAGGAAACGCTGGTGGAATACGGTTTCCGCCTGCCGTCGGCGCTGGATAACCGGCCGATGCGTTTCGATGAATTTGAAGCGATCAGCCCGCAGACGATTTTTGTTTCGGCAACGCCGGGCAATTACGAAGCCGAACATGCTGGCCGTGTGGTCGAGCAACTGGTGCGTCCGACCGGTCTGGTCGACCCGCAAATCGAGATTCGTCCGGCGCTCACTCAGGTCGACGATCTACTCTCGGAAATCGGCAAGCGCGTGGCGCTGGAGGAGCGGGTGCTGGTCACCACGCTGACCAAGCGCATGTCCGAAGACTTGACTGATTACCTGGCTGATCACGGCGTGCGCGTGCGTTATCTGCACTCGGACATTGACACCGTGGAACGCGTCGAAATCATCCGCGATTTGCGCCTCGGCACGTTCGACGTGTTGGTGGGCATCAACTTGCTGCGAGAAGGCCTGGACATGCCGGAAGTGTCGCTGGTGGCGATTCTCGACGCCGACAAGGAAGGCTTCCTGCGTTCCGAGCGCTCGCTGATTCAGACCATCGGTCGGGCGGCGCGTAACCTCAATGGCCGGGCGATTTTGTATGCCGATCGGATGACCGGTTCGATGGAACGGGCGATCGGCGAAACCGAGCGGCGTCGCGACAAGCAGATTGCGTTCAACTTGGCTAACAACATCACGCCCAAAGGTGTGTTCAAGGACGTCGCCGACATCATGGAAGGCGCGACGGTGCCGGGTTCGCGTAGCAAGAAGCGCAAAGGCATGGCCAAGGCTGCCGAGGAAAGCGCCAAGTACGAAGCCGAATTGCGCTCGCCGGGCGAGATCGCCAAGCGCATCAAAGGGCTTGAAGAGAAGATGTACGCCCTGGCACGCGATCTTGAATTCGAGGCGGCGGCGCAGATGCGTGATGAGATCGGCAAGTTGCGCGAGCGCTTGATTGAGGTTTGATGTTCAAGGCTTGAGAGTTGCGATGTCTGGGCGGGCCTCTTCGCGAGCTGGCTCGCTCCTACAGTTGACCAAGTTGTCCGTCCGGACACGGTCTAATGTAGGAGTGAGCCTGCTCGCGATGGCAATCGCCAAAGCACCGCAAAACGACCTGATGCCACGCCGAAATAAACCCAATCCCCGTTAAATCCCCCACTCACTGGAGCCGGGCGGGCATGCCCTGTTACCATTCGCCCCTTGTCTGATCTTCGCTTTCCATTCTTTGTTGAGACTTTCCATGACCACCGTCCGCACGCGCATCGCGCCATCGCCTACCGGGGACCCCCACGTAGGTACCGCTTACATCGCATTGTTCAACTACTGCTTTGCCAAGCAGCACGGCGGTGAGTTCATTCTGCGCATCGAAGACACCGATCAATTGCGTTCGACCCGCGAGTCCGAACAGCAGATTTTCGACGCCTTGCGCTGGTTGGGCATCGACTGGAGCGAAGGCCCGGACGTCGGCGGCCCGCACGGTCCGTACCGGCAGAGCGAACGCGGCGAGATCTATCAGAAGTACTGCCAGCAGCTGGTCGAAATGGGTCACGCCTTCCCGTGCTTCTGCACCGCCGAAGAGCTGGACCAGATGCGCGCCGAGCAAATGGCCCGTGGCGAAACCCCGCGTTACGACGGCCGTGCGCTGTTGCTGTCGGCGGAAGAAGTGGCCCGTCGTCTGGCCGCTGGCGAGCCGCACGTGATCCGCATGAAAGTGCCGAGCGAAGGCGTTTGCGTGGTCCCGGACATGTTGCGTGGCGACGTCGAGATCCCGTGGGATCGCATGGACATGCAAGTGTTGATGAAGACCGACGGCCTGCCGACGTACTTCCTCGCCAACGTTGTCGATGACCATTTGATGGGCATCACCCACGTGTTGCGCGGCGAAGAATGGCTGCCATCGGCGCCAAAACTGATCCTGCTTTACGAATATTTTGGCTGGGAACAACCAGAGCTGTGCTACATGCCGCTGCTGCGTAACCCGGACAAGAGCAAGCTGTCGAAGCGCAAAAACCCGACCTCGGTGACGTTCTACGAGCGCATGGGTTTCATGCCCGAAGCGATGCTCAACTACCTGGGCCGCATGGGTTGGTCGATGCCGGACGAGCGCGAGAAGTTCTCGCTGCAGGAAATGGTCGATAACTTTGACCTGAAGCGTGTTTCCCTCGGCGGGCCGATTTTCGACGTCGAGAAACTGTCGTGGCTCAATGGCCAATGGCTGCGCGATCTGCCGGTCGAAGAGTTCGCTTCGCGTCTGCAGACCTGGGCGCTGAACCCTGACTACATGATGAAAATCGCGCCACACGTGCAGGGCCGGGTTGAGACGTTCAGCCAGGTTGCGCCGCTGGCCGGGTTCTTCTTCGCAGGCGGGGTCAACCCGGAGGCGAAGCTGTTTGAATCGAAGAAGCTCTCGGGTGATCAGGTTCGGCAGTTGATGCAATTGATCCTGTGGAAACTCGAAAGCCTGCGTCAATGGGAAAAGGACAGCATCACCGCGACCATTCAAGCGGTAGTCGAATCCCTCGAGTTGAAATTGCGTGACGCGATGCCGCTGATGTTTGCCGCGATTACCGGGCAGGCGAGCTCGGTGTCGGTGCTTGATGCGATGGAAATCCTCGGCCCGGACCTGACGCGTTTCCGTCTGCGCCAGGCCATCGACCTGCTCGGTGGCGTGTCGAAGAAAGAAAACAAGGAATGGGAAAAACTGCTGGCCAATATCGCCTGACCCCGACCGTCCTCCTGTAGCAGCTGCCGAAGGCTGCGTTGGGCTGCGCAGCAGCCCTGTAAGGTCGCCACGCAATCCGCCTGAAAGGGCGAGGGCGAGCGCTTCGCACTCGAACGCAGCCTGCGGCAGCTGCTACAGGAATGGGACGGACCTCGGATTTACGGGGTTTGGCGGTAAGTGATTGTTATGTCGGCAAAAAACTTTGAAATATTTTAAAAATAAGTTTGACAGCCTTTCGATGCGCCATTAAGATTCGCCCCGTCCTCAGCGATGAGGGGCTATAGCTCAGCTGGGAGAGCGCCTGCATGGCATGCAGGAGGTCAACGGTTCGATCCCGTTTAGCTCCACCAATTTACATCTTCAAGGTCTGGCCACACCGGCCTTGAAGCGATCAACACTCAGCGTTGATCAGTTGTATAGAAGGGTTTGCGTCCCCTTCGTCTAGTGGCCTAGGACACCGCCCTTTCACGGCGGTAACAGGGGTTCGAGTCCCCTAGGGGACGCCAGTTTTACGGTAGCAATGTTTTACAGAAGCAGCGTCGCAAGATGCTGCTCCGCCGCCAGGCGATAAATCGGGGCTATAGCTCAGCTGGGAGAGCGCCTGCATGGCATGCAGGAGGTCAACGGTTCGATCCCGTTTAGCTCCACCAATTTTACATTTCAAGGTCTGGCCACACCGGCCTTGAATCGATCAGCTCTCAGCGCTGGTCAGTGTATAGAAGGGTTTGTGTCCCCTTCGTCTAGTGGCCTAGGACACCGCCCTTTCACGGCGGTAACAGGGGTTCGAGTCCCCTAGGGGACGCCACGATTACCCGCTCTGCGGGATTTTATAAGGGTCATTCAATTATTGAATGGCCCTTTTGTTTGTCTGGCGTTTGGCCAATTCCTCTCTTTCTCCAAAACTGTTCTTCAGACCAGCGGTCACAGCCATGACTTGCGCAAATTTATTATGCGAATAATATTCTAGTCGTAATATTCGGAGGCAACGATGAACGATAAAAAAGCTCAAACCCGCGAACGCATCCTCAAGGCTGCCAGTGCTGCGCTGATCCAGCGTGGCCCGGCTGAACCGAGCGTGGGCGAAGTGATGGGCGCGGCCGGCCTGACGGTTGGCGGCTTCTACGCACACTTCGAAAGCAAGGACGCGATGATGCTGGAAGCGTTCAAGCAACTGCTCGGCCATCGCCGTGGCTTGATTGCCGACATGGACGCCGAATTGACTGGCGAAGAACGTCGCGCGCTGGTGGCTGCGTTTTATCTGTCGCGCAAACACCGTGACTCATCTGATTCAGCCTGCCCGATCCCGGCTTCGGTCGGTGAGTTGGGGCGTCTGCCCGATGAATTCCGGGTTGCGTTGAATGAGCACGTGGAGCTGATGGTCGCGCAGTTGGCGGCCAGCCCCGAAGACACCGATAAAGCCCTGGCCGACATGGCGTTGATGATCGGTGGTCTGGCCTTGGCGCGCGCGCTGGGCCCTGGCGAGTTGTCCGATCGAATGCTGCGCGCCGCCAAGTCGGCGGTCCTGTGAATTGAGCGTTATTAACTGAGTGTTATGTCCTGAAGGCAGCGGCCCGAGGAGTGAAGCGATGAGCACGTTGAAGTGGGTTCGTGGCGTTAATGGCACCTTGGGCTGGTTCGCGCCGAAACTGGTCGCGAGCAAAATGCGTCTGGCCTTCATGACGCCGCGCGAGTTTGCCCCGCGTGACTGGGAATTGCCGCTGCTGGCGAAATCCGAGCGAATTACCTTGCGCTTCGGCCTCTCGGCGTTGCGCTGGGGCCAAGGCCCGACGGTGCTGTTGATGCACGGTTGGGAAGGTCGGCCAACGCAATTCGCCAGCCTGATCACCGCGTTGGTGGAGGCCGGTTATACCGTGGTGGCGCTCGATGGCCCGGCCCACGGTCGATCGCCGGGCCGTGAAGCCAACGTGGTGTTGTTCGCCCGCGCCATGCTCGAAGCTGCCGCTGAGCTGCCGCCCTTGCAAGCGGTGATCGGCCATTCCATGGGCGGCGCCAGTGCGATGCTCGCGGTGCAACTGGGTTTGCGCACCGAGACCTTGGTGTCGATTGCCGCGCCGGCGCGGATTCTCGGGGTGCTGCGAGGGTTCGCGCGCATGGTCAAGTTGCCGCCCAAAGCGCGTTCGGCGTTCATCCGCCAGGTCGAGCAAGACGTTGGCATGCGCGCCGCGACCCTCGATGTTGCGCACTATCAGCTCGATATGCCCGGTTTGATCGTGCATGCCGAGGACGACAAATTTGTCTCAGTCAAAGAGTCGCAGATCATTCACGAAGCCTGGTTCGACAGCCGTTTGCTGCGGCTGGAGGAGGGCGGCCATCAGCGCGTGCTCGCCGACCCTCGGGTGATTGATGGGGTGTTATCACTGCTGTCCGGTCGCAGTCTGCAAGCGCGGCAATCGGCCTGAGCATCCGTTACACTGCCCCGGTCGAATTTATCTGACCGGGAGTGGGGCATGGGCTGGGATCGGGCAACGCCATTTATCATTGATCTGGAAGTCGGCGCCGAGGACATCGATGGCCTCGGCCACGCCAATAACGCGGTGTACGTGACCTGGCTGGAACGCTGCGCCTGGCGCCACTCGCAACGCCTCGGTCTGGATCTGGTGGAATATCGGCGGCTGGACCGGGCGATGGCCGTGGTGCGTCACGAGATCGATTACCTCGCCGCCGCCTATGAAGGCGAGGCGCTGCAATTGGCGACATGGATCGTCGATTGGGACCAGCGCCTGAAAATGACCCGCCACTTCCAGCTCAAACGCCCCAGCGACAACACCACGCTGCTACGCGCGCAAACCACGTTTGTGTGCATCGAGTTGTCGACCGGCAAGCCTAAGCGCATGCCGGCTGAATTCATTGAAGGTTATGGCCAGGCGTTGCCAATCCCTGTTTAGGTATCTGCGCGGGCCTCTTCGCGGGCAAGCCTCGCTCCTACATATGTGTCGTGCGCCTAATGTGCATACGCCGCAAAACTCGTAGGAGCGAGGCTTGCCCGCGAAGGCGCCAGCACAATCGCCGCCGCCCCGTCTGAGGAAATACCTTCTGCGCGCCGAAACCTATAAACTGCCGCACGTTTTTCGTTGAGTGTGTTTTCCATGCAAATTGCTCTGGCGCCCATGGAGGGGTTGGTCGACAACATCCTGCGGGACGTGCTGACCCGCGTCGGCGGTATCGATTGGTGCGTGACCGAATTCATTCGGATCAACGATCAACTGCTCACGCCTGCCTACTACCACAAATTCGGTCCGGAACTGCTGAACGGCGCGCGCACCGCGTCCGGCGTACCGTTGCGCGTGCAATTGCTCGGCTCCGACCCGGTGTGCCTGGCGGAAAACGCCGCGCTCGCCTGTGAACTCGGCTCCGAAGTCATCGACCTTAACTTCGGCTGCCCGGCCAAAACCGTCAACAAGTCCCGTGGCGGCGCGGTCCTGCTCAAAGAACCCGAGTTGCTCAACGAAATCGTCGAAACCGTGCGCCGCGCGGTGCCTGCGCACATTCCGGTTACAGCGAAAATGCGCCTCGGCTTCGACAGCCCGGACGGCGCGCTGGTCTGCGCCACGGCGTTGGCCGAGGGCGGCGCGGCGCACATCGTGGTGCATGCGCGGACCAAAACCGACGGCTACAAACCGCCGGCGCATTGGGAATGGATTCCGCGCGTGCAAGAGGTGGTCAAAGTCCCGGTGTTCGCCAATGGCGACATCTGGAGCGTCGAAGACTGGCGCCGTTGCCGCGAAATCAGCGGCGTCGAAGACATCATGCTCGGGCGCGGCCTGGTTTCGCGCCCGGACCTGGCGAGGCAGATCGCTGCCGCACGCGCTGGCGAAGAAGTCGTCGAAATGACCTGGGCCGAGCTGTTACCGCTGCTCCAGGACTTCTGGCTGCAAGCCAAGGCACAAATGACCCCGCGCCAATCGCCGGGTCGCTTGAAGCAATGGCTGGCGATGCTCACGCGCAATTATCCGGAGGCGGTCGAGCTGTTTACCGTCCTGCGCCGCGAGACCGAACTCGACCATGTCTCGCGTTTACTGGGTCTGAAGGTCGCCGAAGCGGCCTGAAAAAATCTGCAAATAATCTCTTGAAATGCAATCAGCGGTCCCTATCTAAGGGTTACGCGATGCCGAATTCGGGTCGCGGAGACAAAAAAACTTGCTGATTGTTTTCAGGAGATTTGAACCATGAGTACTGCATTTTCCCTCGCACCACTGTTCCGTTCCTCGGTTGGCTTCGACCGTTTTAATGACCTGTTCGAAACCGCCCTGCGCAACGAGCCTGGCAGCAGCTACCCACCGTACAACGTCGAAAAGCACGGTGATTACCAATACCGCATCGTCGTTGCGGCGGCCGGTTTCCAGGAAGAAGACCTGGACCTGCAAGTCGAGAAAGGTGTGCTGACCATCAGTGGTGGCAAACGCGACGCCAATGACAGCGTGACGTACCTGCACCAGGGCATCGCCCAGCGGGCATTCAAACTGTCGTTCCGGTTGGCCGATCACATCGAGATCAAAGCCGCCGACCTCAGCAACGGTCTGCTGAGCATTGACCTGCTGCGCATTGTTCCGGAAGAGGCGAAAGCCAAACGCATCCCGATCAACGGGACGCAAAAGCCAGCGTTGCAGCACTGAGTCATTCGAAGACACACATTCGTCTGAACAGGCTATAACCCGCTGAATGAAGGCCCCGACTTGTCGGGGCCTTTTTGTATCCGGGCGAAAAAACGGCCTCGCAGGCTTTGCCGCCTGGTGACGGTTTCTCTACAATCCGCGACAGTTTTGCCGACTCCCATCCTGCCTGGTCGGCCCGGAGCTTTTTTTCATGGAAGAGATACAGCAGCGTTGGCTGTGCGGTCTTTCCGCGCCAATGGTGGCCCTCAATCCTCGTGCCGAATACGACGAGCCCGCTTTCTATTCCGATCCGGAATTTATCGACCTGCAATGCAGCTGGGGCATCAATGACCGGTCGCAGTTGTTGGGCATGCTCGAAAGAATGACCGATAACGGTCACGCCACCCACCTCAAACAGGCGTATCGCTCATGGCAACGCTGTTTGCCCGGCGAGTGGCGGGCATTGCTCGAGACCCTGGAACCCCGTGAGCGCATCTTGCATGAGTTTGCCAGCCGTACCTTCGAGGGCTGCGGTTCGGGCGGTATCCTGGCGTGGGATCTGGGGCGCATGGGGTTTCTGTTGCGGTGTGGCGTGCGCAACGAGTGGATAGATCTTCGCGAAAGTTTCTGGCTGCATTGGCGCCTGGCCGTCAGGGCGCAATATCACTACGACGACTGGTTTTCCTATTTCAACGGATTTCTCACCGGCCGCGCATTCTGGGGCTGCCAGAACAGCAGCGACGAAACGCTTGCTTACGAACTGGACCAGCAAGGGGAGTGTTCGAGCAGTCTGCGCATCGCTCGCGGGCTGAGCCGTAACCTACCGACATTCCTGGCCGGCTTGCCTTGGCACCTTAAGCTTGATCCGCCGCAACGCCCGGCATCCTTAGGGGAGTTCGACTGGTCATGAGTTGCTGGATACGTCTGGGCATAGAGCCCACCAAAGACCAGGCACTGATTCGTGATGCCTACCGCGCGCGCCTGCCGCAGCATCATCCGGAAAGTGATCCCGAAGGCTTCCAGGCACTGCGTGAAGCCTATGAAAGCGCCAACCGTTTCGCCCGGCAGGAAGAGGACGAAGTCGACGAAGAGGATGCAGGCGTCCCGGAGATGCCGCAGACCCTGGTGGATTTCTACGCGCTGCTCGAAGACCCGGCGCGGCGTTTCAATCCGCAGGCCTGGCAAGTCTTTGTCAAAGCGCTGGACCAATTACCGCTGGACGCCCTCGATGACCTCAGTTGGGGGCTGTTCCACCCATTGGCCAACGCTGGTCCATTGTCGTACCGCTGCGCGAATCTGCTGGCGCAACGGCTGGCCTGGGAACAGCAGTTGCTGGACCTGGAGTTCGACCAAGCGAAAGAAGTCGAAGCGTTCCTGCAACGCATCAAGGGGCCCGACCCGTTCGACACCACGCTGATGGGCGATTGGCCCGGGCCTGCGCAGATGGAAACCCTCTGGTATGCCCGCAGCCTCGACTACATCTTCCACCATCGTCCTCTGCATGAGTTCGAAGACTTCGCCAGCCACCACACCTGTTTGCCGCTGCCGGCGGACGACGCATTTATCCAGCGTCTGCTGGTGCAGTTCACTCAGGCGGGTATGGGTGGTCCGGGGTTGCGGCAAGTGTGTGTCGAACAACAGGCGCAAGCCCCCGACGATGTCGACTTGCTGTATTTGCTGGCGTGCCAAAACAGCTTGCTGGGCCTGGAGGATCAGGCGTTGCCTTGCTGGATCCGGCTGTGGCAGGAACATCGCCATCCGAAGGCCGAAAGCCGTTTACTGGAGCTGTGCGCCAGGCGTCAGCCGGACTTCTTGGCGCTGCTGATCCAGGCATTTGACCGTCAGGAAAATTTCCGCGATTGGTCCGCCGACCTCGCCGATGTCAGCCAAACCTATGGCAGCCCTGCACAACGTCCCGAGACGCTGGTGCGCTGGCTTGGGGCCGGGCAACTCGACCTGCAAGGCCTGGCGGCTGCGTTTGTCGATTGGCGGATGACCGGGGATGAACTGCCGCTGCTGGCCTTGCTGCTTGGGCAATCTACGGATTCTCGTTTGCAGCAGCTGTACCGGCATGCCTGGGCCTTGCACCGTGGCGATGTCGGATTGCTGCAACACATACTTGACGAGCCGCAGCCGGTCGATGCCCTCGAAGGCCTGGTGCTGAGCGGGTTCAAGTATCAGGCTGCGCAGCAACTCCGCTGGCTGAATCAGGCGCCGATCCCCCTGGCGCTGAAGGCTTTCCTCAGCAGTCGTTCGGTGCAGCCGCAACTTGCCGAGGAGCTGAAAAAGGACGAACCACACACCATTTGCCGTCTCTGGTTGCGCAGGCTGCGGCCTTACGATCAGGCCGCGCTGGTGCGGATCGATCAGGCGTTTGACCTGCAAGACGCGCAAGCGGACGTGGACTTGCGCGGTCTGAGCCTGTTGGTCCAGTTGGAACAGCGCGGTGTGCTGTTGCCAGCCATGGACCAAGGCGCGACGCCGTGGCAATGGCACGCTCAAACGATGTTCCTGCTGGCATTGCTCGATCAGCCGGAACGTTGGCTATCCTTGATCGATTCGCCCTGCCTGGATCGGCTGGAGGTCAACCCGGCTCATCCGCTGAGTCGGCTTCAACCCTTGCTCCAGCGTTTGCAGCGCGAGCAAGGGAGTTGCGCCGGTTTACTGGGCTGGCTGCAAGCCAGCGATCCGGTGCATGGCTTGCTCGTGCAAAAGCTGTTCAATGTGCAGCAGGCCCTCGACAGCGCGGCGCTGCCGGGCAATGCGCAACTCTATACCTGCATTGAAAGCGATCCCGACGCCTGCGGCGAAGATGTGTTGGGGCTGATGCTGCTTTGGGGTGTGCTGTATCACGATCCGACCCTGAATGCCGAACAGCACCGCGCGCTGTTGCAATCCATCGCCGCCGTCAGTTGCGAAGATGACTGGTTTGAAGGGTTTCGCAATGGCTTGATCAAAGGCGATCCGGTGTGGCCGCCCGAGAAAGTGTTGAAGGATTTCGGTGTCGAGAAACTGGTGGTCTATTCACTCCTCGATACGCTGAAAAGCCTGCTCCGTCATGGCGCGGCCGGGGTGCCGCGGAACAAGGCGCTGAGCATCTTGCAGTACGGCAAAGATAATACCGAGAACAGCGTGGGCCTGCGTCTGGCGCTAACGGCGCTGTTGTCGTGGAACGAACGCCTGCTGCTGGCCAACGGCAACAAACGTCC
Organism: Pseudomonas sp. 43NM1; assembly: GCF_002836905.1. Classification (NCBI taxonomy): domain Bacteria; kingdom Pseudomonadati; phylum Pseudomonadota; class Gammaproteobacteria; order Pseudomonadales; family Pseudomonadaceae; genus Pseudomonas; species Pseudomonas sp. 43NM1. The sequence continues at coordinate 80,558 of NZ_MKGS01000025.1, forward strand.
TGTGCCGGCCATGGCGCTCTGGCGCTTGGGTTCCCGACTTGGGCGCAAGGCGTTTATCGGGCAAGTGCTGGGGTGTGTGCTACTCACCCCGTATCTGGCGTTGATGAGCGGTACTGCGCTCTCGGGCATTGGTGTGCTGTTACTGGGCACCTTGTTGTTGCTCGGCGCGATCCTGCGCCGACTGCATGACATGGGCCGTGGGATTCCCACGTTGCTGATTTTTGGCTGCCTGTCGCTGGTGCTGCCGTTCATGCCTTTGCTGTTGTTCGGCTTTCCCGGCGACAAACTGCCCAACCGTTACGGCGTGCCGCCGGACAGCGGCGGTGAAGACACCTTGTCCGGCGGTTTGCAAACGGCCTTGCGGCGGCTTAACGGCTAAAAGCGCAGTTCATCCAGGGCTTTATTGAGCTGTGACCGATGGCTGGCAATCTCCACCGATTGCTGGCCACCGAGCACGGCGGTAAAGGTATCCAGCCAATCGGCAATCTGCTCGCGCTCATCACCCAGGCTTTGTGTCCAGGCCCGTTCCAGGCGCGCCAGCAAGGTGCGATTGGGCAGGGTGTCGCGGGGGTGAATCTTCAGGGCGCTGAGCCGTTCATGGCTGTTTTGCCGCGATTGCGGGTCGAGCCCGGTGGGGCTGCGATCGATGCTGTGGCTGTGGCGTTCGCCGCTGGCCAGCAGGGTGACGTCGACTTCGAGCAAACCGTTGATGTCGTAGCTGAAGCGCACATCCAGCGCCTGGGTCTGCTCGCTGGGTGTCAGCGCGACGTCGAAGGCATCAATGTAAATGTTGTCGCGCACCCATGGCCGCTCGCCTTGATAGACCTCAATGCGGATCAACGTTTGCTGGGGATGACTGGTGAAAAAGCGCTTCACTCTGGACGTCGGGATCACCGTATTGCGCTCGATGATCGGCGCGAAAGCGCCGCTGACGTCTTCACCGCGATTGGTCGAGATGCCCAGGGTGTAGGGGCAGACGTCGGTCAGGATCAGTTCTTCGATGGCGCTGTCCCGGGCCTTGCAGGCCGCTTGGGTGGCGGCGCCCAGCGCGACAATCGTGTCCGGATCGAGGTGGCGATAGGGCAGGCGCCCGAACAGCGTCGCGACCATTTGCTGCACGGCTGGCATTCGCGTGGCGCCGCCGACCATCACCAGGCTGTCGAGGTCCCGGGGCTTGAGTCGCGCATCGCGCAGGGCTTGCTCGATGGGGGCGCGCAACCGCCCAAGCAACGGTTCCCAGATTTTCAACGCCCCGGCTTCATCCAGCGACCATTCCCGCAACGCGCCGGCCCCGTTCCAGCTCAGGTGCTGGGTGCCTTCACTGAGTTTGCATTTGAGTTGTTCCAGGGCATCGCCGAGGCTGGCCAAGCCCTGGCCATCGATCATCTGCGAAGTGAGTTGCCAGTCTTTCAGGCAGGCTTGCAGCAGCGCGGCGGTGAAGTCTTCGCCCCCGAGGAAGTTGTCGCCGGTGGAGGCATGCACTTCGATCAGCGGCAGGGCGTATTCCAGCACCGTGACGTCAAACGTGCCGCCGCCCAGGTCGAAAATCAGCGTGCGCTCGAACTTCTGCTCATGCAGCCCGTACGCCATGGCGGCGGCTGTCGGCTCGTTGATCAGCCGCGACACGCTCAGGCCAGCCAGCTCGGCGGCAAACAGTGTGCGTTTGCGTTGTTCGTCACTGAAATAGGCCGGAACCGAAATCACCGCCTCGTGCACCGGGTAGCCGAGAAAGGCTTCGGCGTCCTGTTTGAGCGAACCGATCACCAGCGCCGAAAGTTCTTCCGGGCTGAACTGGCGTCCACCCAGTTCAAATTGCTTGTCGCTGCCCATAAAGCGCTTGAATGCCGCCACCGTGCGTTGCGGGTGAGTGGTCAAGCGCGCGCGGGCGGCCTTGCCCACCAGAATGCTGTCGTCTTCATCGAGGCTGACCACGGACGGCGTGAGGACGTCGCCGAGGGCGTTGGCAATCAACTGTGCCCGACCGTCCTGCCAGACGGCGATCAGGCTATTGGTGGTCCCAAGGTCGATACCCAGCAAGGCCGGGCGGGGGAGGGTTGCATCCTGCATGGTTGATCTCTTTGAGGCGACGCAAAAAAAGCGACCCTACAGGCTGAGAGAAAAACTGGCAATTACCGTAAACCTGTAGCAGCTGCCGAGCCCCAGCGAGGCTGCGTTCGGCGGCGAAGCCGTCGTAAACCCAGCGCACGCGGTTTGCCTGATCCACCGCGTCGTCTGATTTCACGACGACTTCGTCGCCGAACGCAGCCTCGCTGGGGCTCGACAGCTGCTACGGAGGGGGCGGTGATTTATTTGAGCAATGTCTGGAAGTCCTCCAACGGCAACGGCCGGCTGTGCAAATAGCCCTGATAAAAATGGCAGCCCAGGCCCTGCAAAAACTCCAATTGCTCCGGCGTCTCAACCCCTTCAGCAATCACTTTCAGCGCCAGACTGCGCGCCATGGCGACGATGGCGCGGATGATTTCGGCGTCGTTGGGGTCGGTGGTGGCGTCGCGGATGAATGACTGGTCGATTTTCAGCGTGTCCACCGGCAGGCGCTTGAGGTAGGTCAGCGAGGAATAACCGGTGCCGAAATCGTCCATCGCGAAACTGACGCCGAGTTTTTTCAGTCGACGCATTTTGCCGATGGTGTCTTCGAGGTTCTGGATGACGATGCCTTCGGTGATTTCCAGTTTCAGCAGCGAACAAGGCAAACCGTGGTGGCTGAGGCTGCGTTCGATGCGTTCGACGAAGTCGTTCTGGCGAAACTGCCGTGGGCTGATGTTGACGCAGAGGCTGAACATCAGCGGGTCGATCAAGCCCTTGGCGATCAGCTGTTTGAAGGCATCGCAGGCTTCATCGAGGATCCACGTGCCGACCTCCAGAATCAGCCCGCTGTCCTCCAGCACCTTGATGAACTCGGTCGGCGATTGCGCGCCGAGCTCCGGGTGGTGCCAGCGCACCAAGGCTTCGGCGCCAACAATGCTGTTGTTGCGGGCATCGATTTGCGGCTGGTAATGCACGCTGAATTCATTGCGCGAGAGCGCCAGACGCAAGTCGGTTTCCATGCGCAAGCGCTCGCTGGCGGCCTTTTGCATGGTGTTGTGGTACATCTGCGTGGTGTTGCGCCCGGAATCCTTGGCCCGATAAAGGGCAATGTCGGCGCGCTTGAGCAGGTCGGTCGGGGTCGAGCCGTGATCAGGAATCAACGCGATGCCGATGCTCGGCGTGACTTGCAGGCGCTGGCCGTCGAGGAACATCGGTTCCGAAAGCAATTCACGCAAGGTGTCGGCCAATTCCCGCACCTGTTCGCTGACCTCGCCGCGCGAACCTTCCAGGCCGCTGAGCAACACCACGAACTCGTCGCCACCGAGCCGCGCCACGGTGTCTTCCATGCGTACGCTGGCTTCGAGACGCGCGGTAATGATCTTCAGCACCGTGTCGCCGACCGGGTGGCCGAGCGAGTCATTGATGTGCTTGAAGTGGTCGAGGTCGAGAAACATCAGGGCGCCGCGCAAGTTGTGGCGCTTGAGCAGGGCGATCTGCTGGCTCAGACGATCCATCAGCAGCGCGCGGTTCGGCAGGTTGGTCAGCGGGTCGTGGTAGGCCAAGTGGCGAATCTGCGCCTCGGCGTTTTTCAACAGGCTGACATCGCGCGCGGTCAGCAGCAGGCAGGCGGTTTCGTTGAGGGTGATTGGCTCGACCGAGACCTCGACGGTGAGCAAATCCCCGCGTTTGTTGCGCCCGAGCATTTCCTGGTGATGCACGCGGCCCTTGATCTGCAGTTCGGCGAGCAGTGCCGAGCGCTGTTTCTCTTCGGCCCAGATGCCCACCTGATACACGGTTTTGCCGACCACTTCGTCGGCGCGGAAACCGGTCAGGCGACAGAAACCATCGTTGACCTCCAGATAACGCCCGGTGTCGCGTTCGGTGATGGTGATGGCGTCGGGACTTGAGTGAAACGCCTTGGCGAATTTCTCCTCGCTGGCCTTCAGCGCAGCTTCCGAGCGCTGCTGCTGGGTGATGTCGCGCAGGGTGGTGACGATGCACGGTTGGTCGCCGACGCTGATCTGGCGGCTGGAAATCACGCACGTCAGGGATTGGCCGTTCTTGTGCTGGACGATGATCGCGACGTTGCTCAAGCCTTGTTCGCGGATCACCTGTTCAATGCGTTGCAGGCTTTTCGCCGAGGCGTCCCACAAGCCGATCTGGTCGGCGCTGCGGCCAATCACGTCGGCGGCGCTCCAGCCGAAAATCTGGGTGAAACTGGAATTGATCTCGATGAACTGGCCGCTATCCTGGCGAGTGACGCAGATCGGGTCAGGGCTGACCTGAAACAGCGTGGCGAATTTCTCTTCGGAGGCGACCAGACGCTGCTCGCGCTCGACCTGATCGGTGATGTCGAGCAACGTCCCGGCCATGCGCAGCGGCAGGCCGTTGTCGTCGCGGTAGAGGCGGGCGCGGCTTTCGAGGTAACGCGAACTGCCGTCGGGCAATTGCACGCGGTAGGTCAGTTGGTAATTGCCCGCCGGGCCTTCGCGCAGGCTGCGGTAGGCGTTGCGCATGCTGTCGCGTTCTTCGCCGGGCACGCCTTCGAAGAACTCGTCGAACGCTTCATGGAATGGTTTGGGTTCCAGGCCATGCAACTGTGCGGCGCGCGCCGAGCCGTAAAGCATGCCGCTGGGAATGTGCCAGTCCCAGGTGCCGAGTTGCGCTGAATCGAGCGCCAGATCCAGCCGTTCCTGGCTGTCCTTGAGCGCGTGTTCGGCGGCTTTGCGCTCGGTGGTGTCGAGGAATGTGCTCAATAAATATGGCTGGCCTTCGAGCTCGACCTTCTGCGCGCTGAGAATGCCGTCATGGACCTGGCCGTTGCTCGCACGAAACTGCACCTCCATGCTGATCAATTCGCCCTTGGCTTTGGTTGCCTTGACCAGCACCGCGCGTTGTTCGGGATGAACCCACAGGCCCAGTTCCAGCGTGGTCCGGCCAATCGCGCTTTGCACCGGCCAGCCGAACAGGCTTTCGAAATATTGATTGGCTTCGCTGATCAAGCCGTCTTCCTGGCGGGTCAGCAGCACCATGTTCGGGCACAGGTGAAACAGCGTGGCGAAACGTTTCTCCGAGCTGCTCAGCGCTTGTTCGCGCTGGCGCTGGTGGGTGATTTCGCGGATGACGCCGATCATCCGTGGCCGGCCGTTCTTGTCCGGCAACAGGCTGCCGTTGATTTCCAGCCAATGCAGGCTGCCGTCGGGCCAGCGAATGCGGTGATGCATTGCCTGCGCCAGTGGTGCCCCGGCGATCACCTGATGAAACGCGCGAATGGTTTTCGCGCGGTCCTCGGGCGGCAGCAGGTCGAGGTATTCGAGGTCTTTGGGCAGCGGCTGACGCGGATCGAAACCGAACAATGCCTGCGTGCCCCGCGACCAACTGATCTGGCCAAGTTCTATGTCCCAGTACCACGCCCCGAGACGCGCGCCGTTGAGTGCGGCGAGCAATTGCGGCGCACTTTCCCAGCTCTGCTCTGACCGCTGCGGGTCAATCGCCTGAATACGCGGCATCGGCGGAGTACGGTCAACAGATTTGGGCATTGGCTACAGGCCTTTGGCTGAATGGGGGCGTTAGGCACAGGGGTTTGCAGCTCTATAGATGTAGCACAACTCAGCCGTGGCTCCCTGGCAGATCAATTTGTGCATCCAGCAAGGCCATAAAGGCGCGTGCCGCATTCGATAGCGTCCTTTCCGTGTGCAAGATATAGCCTAGCTGGCGAGTGAGCTGTATGCCCGGCAAAGGTATGCGCGCCACTTGTTCATCGAGCATGGTGCGCGGCAAAACGCTCCAGGCCAGGCCGATCGAGACCATCATCTTGATCGTTTCCAGATAATTCGTGCTCATCGCGATGTTCGGCGTCAGGCCCTGAGCCTCGAACAGGCGCTGGACGATGTGATGGGTAAAAGTGTTGCCGCCGGGGAAGACTGCCGGGTGCAGGGCAATGTCGGCGAGGCTGATCGGGCCGTTGCTGATCAGCGAGTGTTCGGGCGCCACCACGAAATCCAGCGGGTCGTCCCACACTGGCGTGGCTTTGACCAGCGTGTGTGGCTCCGGCGCCAGGGTGATCACCGCCAGTTCGGCGCGGCCATGCAGGATTTCCTCGTAGGCCACCTCCGAATCGAGGAACTGAATATCCAGCGCGACTTGTGGGTAACGGCGGGTGAATTCCCGCAACAGCGGCGGCAAACGGTGCAGGCCGATGTGATGACTGGTGGCCAGCGTCAGACGGCCGGTCACTTCGCCGGTCAGGTTGGTCAGCGCGCGACGGGTGTCGTCCAGCACATTGAGAATCTGATAAGCGCGCGGCAGCAGCGCGCGTCCGGCCTCGGTCAGGCCGACTTCACGGCCCAGGCGGTCAAACAGCCGCACCTTCAATTGCTGCTCCAGCCCGGCGATGCGTTTGCTGATTGCCGGTTGTGTCAGGTGCAAACGTTCGCCGGCGCCGGAGAAACTTCCGGTCTCGGCAATCGCGATAAAAGCGTTGAGGTTGGCCAGGTCCATTGTGGTATTCCAGTTGGTTATCCAAAGCATGAAAAATATGAATTTGAGTTATTTAATGTAACCCCCTAGGATCAGCCTCACAAGCCAAGGGGTTATTGAACCGCTGCACGACCCAAGGCATAGAAAATAGAAACAAGCTGATGAGGACCGTCTGATGGCCGGCAAAACGCTTTACGACAAGCTCTGGGATTCGCATGAAGTGAAACGGCGCGACGATGGTTCGTCGCTGATCTACATCGACCGCCACATCATCCATGAAGTGACTTCGCCCCAAGCTTTCGAAGGCCTGCGTCTGGCCGGGCGCAAGCCTTGGCGCGTCGATTCGATCATCGCCACCCCGGACCACAACGTGCCGACCACCCCGGATCGCAAGGGCGGCATCGAAGCGATCACCGATCAGGTCTCGCGTTTGCAGGTGCAAACCCTTGATGACTATTGCGACGAATACGGCATTACCGAATTCAAGATGAACGACGTGCGTCAGGGCATCGTTCACGTGATCGGCCCGGAGCAGGGCGCAACGTTGCCGGGCATGACCGTGGTTTGCGGCGACTCGCACACCTCGACCCACGGCGCATTCGGTGCCTTGGCCCACGGCATCGGCACGTCCGAGGTCGAGCACGTGTTCGCCACGCAGTGCCTGGTCGCGAAGAAAATGAAAAACATGCTGGTCTCGGTCGAAGGCACCTTGCCTTTCGGCGTCACCGCCAAGGACATCGTCCTCGCGGTGATCGGCAAGATCGGCACCGCCGGCGGTAACGGCCACGCCATCGAGTTCGCCGGCAGTGCGATTCGCGACTTGTCGATCGAAGGCCGCATGACCATTTGCAACATGTCGATCGAGGCGGGCGCCCGTGTTGGTCTGGTTGCCGCCGACGAAAAAACCGTCGAGTACGTCAAGGGTCGTCCATTCGCCCCGAAAGGCGCGGAATGGGACATGGCGGTCGAAGCCTGGAAAGACCTGGTGTCCGACGCGGACGCGGTGTTCGACACCGTAGTCAAGCTCGACGCGGCGCAGATCAAGCCGCAAGTCAGCTGGGGCACCTCGCCCGAGATGGTCCTGGCCGTGGATCAGAACGTGCCGGACCCGGCGAAGGAAATGGACCTGGTCAAACGCGGTTCCATCGAGCGCGCCTTGAAATACATGGGTTTGAGCGCCAATCAGGCGATCACCGACATTCAGCTTGACCGCGTGTTTATCGGCTCCTGCACCAACTCGCGGATCGAAGATTTGCGCGCTGCGGCGGTGATTGCCAAAGGTCGCAAAGTCGCTTCGACGATCAAGCAAGCCATCGTCGTTCCGGGCTCGGGCCTGGTGAAGGCGCAAGCCGAGGCGGAAGGCCTGGACAAGATTTTCCTCGAAGCCGGTTTCGAGTGGCGTGAACCGGGTTGCTCGATGTGCCTGGCGATGAACCCGGACCGTTTGGAGTCGGGCGAGCATTGCGCTTCGACCTCCAACCGTAACTTCGAAGGGCGTCAGGGCGCCGGTGGCCGTACCCACCTGGTCAGCCCGGCGATGGCCGCTGCGGCTGCCGTCAACGGTCGTTTCATCGATGTTCGCGAACTGATCTGAGGAACCGCACATGAGAGCTTTTACCCAACACACCGGTTTGGTCGCGCCATTGGATCGAGCCAACGTCGACACTGACCAGATCATTCCGAAGCAGTTTCTGAAGTCGATCAAACGCACCGGCTTCGGCCCGAACCTGTTCGACGAGTGGCGTTATCTGGACGTCGGGTATGCCTATCAGGACAACTCCAAGCGTCCGTTGAACAAGGATTTCGTGCTCAACGCCGAGCGTTATCAAGGCGCCAGCGTGTTGCTGGCCCGCGAGAACTTCGGTTGCGGTTCCAGCCGTGAGCACGCGCCGTGGGCGCTGGAAGAATACGGTTTCCGCAGCATCATCGCGCCGAGCTACGCCGACATCTTCTACAACAACAGCTTCAAGAACGGCTTGCTGCCGATCATCCTCACCGACGCTGAAGTGGATGAGTTGTTTCAGCAGGTTGAAGCGAATCCGGGTTACCAGTTGACCGTCGATCTGGAGGCGCAAACCGTGACCCGCCCGGATGGCAAGACTTACAGCTTTGAACTGGACGAGTTCCGCAAGCATTGTCTGGTTAACGGTCTGGACGATATTGGCCTGACATTGATGGACCATGAAGCGATTGCGACGTTTGAAAGCAAGCACCGGGCGAGCCAGCCGTGGTTGTTTCGCGACGTTTGATTTTGTGTAAGGCGTGATGACGCCTTCGCGGGCAAGCCTCGCTCCTACGGTTGAAATGCATTCCCCCTGTAGGAGCGAGGCTTGCCCGCGAAGAGGCCCGCCAAGACACCAAAAGGCTAAACCCCAAAAAGGATGTCCCATGACCAGCACCGCCCAGCACTCCCAAGTCGTGCAAAAACAATTCGGTGAGCAGGCCTCGGCCTACTTGAGCAGCGCGGTCCACGCGCAAGGCACCGAATTTGCCCTGCTACAGGCCGAACTGGCCGGGCGCGGCGATGCGCGGGTGCTGGACCTGGGTTGCGGCGCCGGTCACGTGAGTTTTCACGTGGCGTCGCTGGTCAAGGAAGTGGTCGCCTACGATCTGTCCCAGCAAATGCTCGACGTGGTTGCTGCAGCGGCGAGCGAGCGCGGTTTCGGCAACGTCACCACGGTCAATGGCGCCGCCGAGCGCCTGCCGTTTGCCGATGGCGAGTTCGACTTCGTGTTCAGCCGTTATTCGGCGCACCATTGGAGCGACCTCGGCCTGGCCCTGCGCGAAGTGCGCCGGGTGCTGAAGCCGGGCGGCGTGGCGGCATTCGTCGATGTGTTGTCGCCGGGCAGCCCGTTGTTCGACACCTACCTGCAAAGCGTCGAAGTGCTGCGCGACACCAGTCACGTGCGCGATTACGATGCCGGTGAGTGGATGCGCCAGGTCAGCGAGGCGGGGTTGCATGTGCGCAACTCCAGCCGTCAGCGCCTGCGCCTGGAATACCGCAGTTGGGTCGAGCGTATGCGCACTCCCGAAGTGATGCGCGCCGCGATCCTCGAATTGCAGAAATCGATGGGCAACGAAGTGCGCGAATATTTTGAAATTGAGGCCGATGGTTCGTTCAGTACAGATGTGCTGGTGCTGTTTGCAGAACGCTAAGCACTGAACGATATCAGCCGCACGATAGAATTTTTCCGGGCGTGCCCACGGGCGCGCCGACTGATGACATGAGGAAAGCATGAGCAAGCAGATTCTGATTCTCCCAGGTGACGGTATTGGCCCGGAAATCATGGCCGAAGCGGTCAAGGTGTTGGAGCTGGCCAACGACAAGTACAGCTTGGGCTTTGAATTGAGCCACGACGTCATCGGCGGCGCCGCCATCGACAAACACGGCGTGCCACTGGCCGAGGAAACCCTCGATCGCGCGCGCGCTGCCGATGCAGTGTTGCTCGGCGCCGTCGGCGGTCCGAAATGGGACACCATCGAGCGTGATATCCGCCCTGAGCGCGGTCTGCTGAAGATTCGTGCGCAACTGGGCCTGTTCGGCAACCTGCGCCCGGCGATCCTTTATCCGCAACTCGCCGAAGCTTCGAGTCTGAAAGCGGAAATCGTCGCCGGCCTGGACATCCTGATCGTCCGTGAGCTGACCGGCGGCATCTACTTCGGCGCGCCGCGCGGCACCCGAACCCTGGAAAACGGCGAGCGCCAGGCGTACGACACGCTGCCGTACAGCGAAAGCGAAATCCGCCGCATCGCCCGTGTCGGTTTCGACATGGCCATGGTTCGCGGCAAAAAGCTCTGCTCGGTGGACAAGGCCAACGTGCTGGCGTCCAGCCAACTGTGGCGTGAAATCGTCGAGCAAGTGGCCAAGGATTACCCGCAAGTCGAACTCAGCCACATGTACGTCGACAACGCCGCCATGCAACTGGTGCGCGCGCCGAAGCAATTCGACGTGATCGTCACCGACAACCTGTTCGGCGACATTCTGTCGGACCAGGCGTCGATGCTCACCGGTTCGATCGGCATGCTGCCGTCGGCCTCGCTCGACACCAATAACAAGGGCATGTACGAGCCGTGCCACGGTTCGGCGCCGGACATCGCCGGCAAGGGCATTGCCAACCCGTTGGCGACTATCCTGTCGGTGTCGATGATGCTGCGTTACAGCTTCAACCAGCAGGCTGCGGCCGATGCCATCGAACAGGCCGTCAGTCTGGTCCTCGATCAGGGCCTGCGCACCGGCGACATCTGGTCGAGCGGTTGCACCAAAGTTGGTACGCAGGAAATGGGCGACGCAGTAGTCGCCGCGCTGCGGAATCTGTAATCTCTCCGGCCCGCTGCCACTTTCACCCATGAAAGCAGCGGCCCACTTTTTCAAGAAGGTGTAGTTGCGATGAAACGTGTAGGTCTGATCGGTTGGCGCGGTATGGTCGGTTCCGTGCTCATGCAGCGGATGCTGGAAGAGCAGGATTTCGATCTTATCGAGCCGGTGTTTTTCACCACTTCCAATGTCGGTGGCCAAGGCCCTTCCGTGGGCAAGGACATTGCTCCGCTCAAGGACGCTTACAGCATTGAAGAGCTGAAAACCCTCGACGTGATTCTGACTTGCCAGGGCGGCGACTACACCAGCGAAGTGTTCCCCAAACTGCGTGAAGCCGGCTGGCAGGGTTACTGGATCGACGCCGCTTCCAGCCTGCGCATGCAGGATGACGCGGTGATCGTGCTGGACCCGGTCAACCGCAAGGTCATCGACCAGCAGCTCGACGCGGGCACCAAGAACTACATCGGCGGCAACTGCACCGTCAGCCTGATGCTGATGGGCCTGGGCGGCTTGTTCGAGGCCGGTCTGGTCGAGTGGATGAGCGCCATGACGTATCAGGCGGCCTCCGGTGCCGGCGCGCAGAACATGCGTGAACTGATCAAGCAAATGGGCGCGACCCACGCCGCGGTCGCCGATCAACTGGCAGACCCGGCCAGCGCGATCCTCGACATCGACCGCCGTGTCGCCGAGGCCATGCGCAGCGACGCGTACCCGACCGAAAACTTCGGCGTACCGTTGGCCGGCAGCCTGATCCCGTGGATCGACAAGGAACTGCCGAACGGCCAGAGCCGCGAAGAGTGGAAGGCCCAGGCCGAGACCAACAAGATCCTCGGTCGCTTCAAGAGCCCGATCCCGGTCGATGGCATCTGCGTGCGCATCGGCGCCATGCGTTGCCACAGCCAGGCGCTGACCATCAAGCTGAACAAAGACGTGCCGATCGCCGACATCGAAGGGCTGATCAGCCAGCACAACCCTTGGGTCAAACTGGTGCCAAACCACCGTGACGCGAGCATTCAGGAACTGAGCCCGACGAAAGTCACCGGCACTCTGAACGTACCGGTTGGGCGCCTGCGCAAGCTGAACATGGGCACCCAGTACGTCGGCGCGTTCACCGTTGGCGACCAGTTGTTGTGGGGCGCGGCCGAACCGCTGCGCCGCATGCTGCGGATCCTGCTTGAGCGTTGATCGACTGAAGTAATGAAAAACCCGCGCCTTGAAAGAGGTGCGGGTTTTTTTATGGGTGATGTGTCGCTGGGGAGGGCCTCTTCGCGGGCAAGCCTCGCTCCTACGGTTGGTGTTCATATCCCGCGTGCGACAAAAAAACTGTAGGAGCGAGGCTTGCCCGCGAAGAGGTCGGCACGGGCGCCACAAATCCCCAGTCGAATTGCCTGCACGCCAACCACCCGGTAAAGTGCCGCTCCCCCCGTTTCGCCAGAGGTAGACCCATGAGCCAGTCCTTTGATATTGCCGTGATCGGCGCCACCGGAACTGTCGGCGAAACGCTCGTGCAGATTCTCGAAGAACGCGATTTCCCGGTCGGCAACCTGCACTTGCTGGCCAGCAGCGAATCGGCCGGGCATTCGGTGCCATTTCGCGGCAAAAACGTGCGCGTGCGTGAAGTCGACGAGTTCGATTTCAGCAAGGTGCAACTGGTGTTCTTCGCCGCCGGTCCTGCCGTCACCCTGAGTTTCGCCTCGCGCGCCACGGCCGCCGGCTGCTCGGTGATCGACCTGTCCGGCGCCTTGTCCGCCGAACAAGCGCCGCAAGTGGTGCCCGAAGCCAATGCCCACGTGCTCGCCAGTCTGAAAAAACCGTTCATGGTCAGCAGCCCGAGCCCATCGGCAACCACCTTGGCCGTGGTCCTCGCGCCGTTGCTGGCAGTGATCGACTTGCAGCGCGTCAACGTCACCGCCAGCCTCGCCGTGTCCGCCCAGGGCCGCGAAGCCGTGACCGAGCTTGCCCGGCAGACCGCCGAACTGCTCAACGTGCGCCCGCTGGAGCCGACTTTTTTCGATCGGCAAATGGCTTTCAACCTGCTCGCCCAGGTCGGTAAACCTGACGATCAGGGCCATACGCTGCTGGAAAAACGCCTGGTGCGCGAGCTGCGTCAGGTCATTGAGCTACCTTTATTAAAGATTTCCGCCACTTGCATTCAAGCCCCGGTGTTTTTCGGCGATAGCTTTAGCGTGACCCTGCAGTCATCCAGCGCCGTCGATCTGGCAAAAGTGAATGCCGCGCTCGAAGACGCGCCGGGCATCGAACTGGTGGAAGCGGGTGATTATCCGACGCCGGTAGGTGACGCGGTGGGGCAGGATGTGGTCTACGTGGGGCGCGTGCGCTGCGGAGTCGACGACCTGTCGGAACTTAATGTCTGGCTGACGTCAGATAACGTACGCAAAGGCGCGGCCCTCAATGCTGTGCAGGTGGCCGAATTGTTGATAAAAGACCTGCTGTAAAAGATACTTGGCAACAATTTGTCGAATGATTCTAGCCGAGCGCTATGCTTGGCGCAGCAGCACCGAAACGATCGCGCGCGACGACCCTTCGCCGCCGCGCGCAATGCCTTACGGCAGCGACTATCAATACCTTCTCGCTGGCCGAGGAATGTTCAAACAAAGGATGAGGCTATGGTTCAAGTTCGCAAACTGGTGTTAGCAATAGCGGCCGCCTCGGCGCTGTCCTCCGGTATGGCGCATGCCCTCGGGCTCGGGGAGCTGACCCTGAAGTCGCAGCTGAACCAGCCGCTGGTAGCCGAAATCGAGCTGCTCGACGTCAAGGACCTCACCGCTGCCGAAGTGGTGCCGAGCCTGGCCTCGCCGGAAGATTTCGCCAAGGCCGGGGTTGATCGCCAGGCGTTTCTCAACGACCTGACCTTCACCCCAGTGCTCAACGCCAGCGGCAAAAGCATCCTGCGCGTGACGTCGAGCCAGCCGCTCTCTGAACCGATGGTGAAATTCCTGGTTCAGGTGATGTGGCCGAACGGTCGCCTGTTGCGCGATTACAGCGTGCTGCTTGATCCTTCGAAATTCTCCCCACAAACCGCCGAAGCCGCTGCGCAACCTGCGCCGGCTCAAACCGTGATCGCGCCATCCACCGGCGCCACGCAATCGCAGACTTACACCACGACGCCGCGCGACACCCTTTGGGAAATCGCCGCAAAGGCGCGCAACGGCGGTTCGGTCCAGCAAACCATGCTGGCCATCCAGGCGCTGAACCCGCAGGCGTTTATCAACGGCAACATCAACTTGCTGAAAACCGGCCAGGTCCTGCGCATGCCGGATCAGGTGCAGAGCACCAGTCTGCCGCAGCCTAAAGCCATCGCCGAAGTCGCCGCGCAAAACGCCGCGTGGCGCGAAGGTCGCCGCTACGTGGCCAAGCCTGGCACTGGCCAGCAGCAACTTGATGCGACCAATCGTGGTCGCGGCGATGCGCCTTCGACTCAGGAAGCAAAAGACAACCTGAGCCTGGTCTCGGCCGATGCGGCGAAAAAGGGCGCCAAGGGCGCTGCTGGCGACGCGAAGAATCTCAGCAATAAACTCGCGGTCACTCAAGAAAGCCTCGACACGACCCGTCGTGACAACGCCGAACTGAAAAGCCGCATGACCGATCTGCAAAGTCAGCTGGATAAGCTGCAACGCCTGATCGAGCTGAAAAACAATCAACTGGCCAAGCTGCAGGCTGATGGTGCGGCGGGTGGAGTAGGTGCTGCAGGTGCGGCAGGTGCGCCGGTTGATCCGGCGATCCCGGTCACGCCGGAAGTGGCGACTGCTCCGGCGATTTCCGCTGAGCTGACGCCAGCGCCAGGCACTGCACCTGCTGACGCCTCGACGGCTGAAACGCTGCCGACTGAAGCGGCACCGGGAACGCCGGCGCCGGTAGTGACCGCGCCTGA
>NZ_MKGS01000026.1:0-12770 GCF_002836905.1 Pseudomonas sp. 43NM1
GTTCGACACCATGCCCCCGCGCCCTGCCCTGTCCGGCTGATCCCGCTCGTTTTGTCCTCCGCCCAAACACTTGTGTCTGCACCTTCTGGTGGCGGCAGCGTGCCGTTGCATCCCTAATAATCAGAGAGACCCCGAGCCCATGAAGCCTTCTCCTGCGCCGTACCTGTTTCCCAGCCTGATCGCCGTTGCACTGGCCGGCAGCGCATTGCCCGTCATCTGCGCCGCTGCTGAAGAATCGGGTTTTATCGACGACGCCAAGGTCAACCTGAACCTGCGCAATTTCTACATCAACCGCAACTTCACCAACCCGACCAAGACCCAGGGCAAGGCTGAGGAGTGGACGCAGAACTTCATCCTCGACGCCAAATCCGGTTTCACCCAAGGCACGCTCGGTTTTGGCATGGACGTGCTGGGGCTGTATTCGGTGAAGCTCGATGGCGGCAAAGGCACCGGCGGCACGCAGCTGTTGCCGCTGGATCGCGACGGTCGTCCGGCGGACAATTTTGGCCGCACCAACGTCGCGTTCAAGGCCCGGTTATCGCAGACCGAAGTGAAAGTCGGCGAATGGATGCCGGTGCTGCCGATCCTGCGTTCGGACGACGGGCGCTCGCTGCCGCAAACGTTCCGTGGCGGTCAGATCACCTCGAAGGAAATCGATGGTTTGACGCTCTACGGCGGCCAGTTCCGCGCCAACAGTCCACGTGACGACAGCAGCATGACCGACATGTCGATGGTCGGCAGAACGGCGATCACCTCCGACCGTTTCAACTTCCAGGGCGGCGAATACAGCTTCAACGACAAGCGCACACAGGTGGGTCTGTGGAACGCTGAACTCAAGGACATCTACACCCAGCAATATGTGAACCTGATCCACGCGCAGCCTGTCGGCGACTGGACGCTCGGCGCCAATCTCGGGTTCTTTTACGGCAAGGATGACGGCAGCGCGCGGGCCGGCGAGTTGGACAACAAGACGTGGTCGGGGCTGTTTTCCGCGAGGTATGGCGGTCACACGTTCTATGTCGGCCTGCAAAAACTCAGCGGCGACAGCGCCTGGATGCGCGTCAACGGTACCAGCGGCGGCACCCTCGCCAACGACAGTTACAACGCCAGCTACGACAACGCCCAGGAGCGCTCTTGGCAACTGCGCCACGACTACAACTTCGTCGCCCTCGGCATCCCCGGCCTGACCGTGATGAACCGCTACATCAGCGGCAGCAATGTGCACACCGGCACCATCACCGATGGCAAGGAATGGGGCCGCGAGAGCGAACTGGCCTACACCGTACAAAGCGGCACGCTCAAAGACCTCAACGTGAAATGGCGCAACTCGACCATGCGCCGCGACTTCAGCAACAACGAGTTCGACGAGAACCGCCTGATCGTCAGCTACCCGATCAGCTTGCTGTAAGGCTGAAAATGCCTTCGCGGGCAAGCCTCGCTCCTACAGGAAATGCCCTGCGCTAACCGTTCAAAACTGTAGGAGCGAGGCTTGCCCGCGAAGGGGTCGTCACATTCAACATCATTGCTCAATGACACACCGCTATCGCGAGCAGGCTCACTCCTACAGGGGGCGTCGGGTGTTCAGACCCAATCAAAACTGTGGGAGCGAGCTTGCTCGCGATGGCGTCGGTTCAGGCACCGCACATCTCGGGATTCACTCCCGCGATTCAACGCCCAATTCATCCCACACTGATTCCGCGAGGTGGAAGGTGGCGTTGGCCGCGGGGATGCCGCAGTAGATGGCGCTCTGCATGATCACTTCTTTGATCTCGCCACGGGTCACGCCGTTGTTGGCGGCGGCGCGCAGGTGCAGTTTGAGTTCTTCGTTGCGGTTCATGCCGATGAGCATGGCGATGGTGATCAGGCTGCGGGTATGGCGCGGCAGGCCCGGGCGGGTCCAGATGTCGCCCCAGGCGTGGCGGGTGATCATTTCCTGGAATTCCGAGTTGAACTCGGTCAGCGCATTCAAACTGCGATCGACATGCGCATCGCCGAGCACGGCGCGGCGTACCTGCAAACCTTCGTCGTAACGTTGTTTCTCGTCCACAACCATCCCCTCAATGCTGGGTCAAAAACGCCAATACCCGCTCGCTGAACGCAGCGCCGGCCTGAACGTTGGACAGATGCGCGGCGTAGAATTCGGCGTACTCGGCGCCCTGCACGTGCTGTTGGATAAAGTGCCCACCGGCCGGCGGCGTCACCGCATCTTCAGTCCCGGCGATCACCAGCAGCGGCACCTTGATCGCGGCCAATTGTTCGCGAAAATCGGCATCACGCACCGCTGCGCAATTGGCCGCATAACCCTCTGGCGAGGTCGCCGCGAGCATGTCGGTAATCTTCTTCGCCTCAGCAGGATTCGATTCAGCAAAATCCGCGGTAAACCACCGTGCAATCGACGCATCCCGCAAGGCAACCATCGCCGCCGAACCGTCACGCAGCACCGTTTCAATCCGTGGATTCCACACCGACGGATCGCCGATCTTCGCTGCGGTATTGCACACGATCAACTTGTCGAGACGCTGCCCGGCATTGATCCCGAGCCACTGCCCGATCAACCCGCCCATCGACAAACCACAGAAATGCGCGCGCTCGATGTGCAGCGAATCCAGCAGCGCCAACACGTCGCGGCCCAGTTGCTCAATGCTGTACGGGCCCGGCGTTACCAGCGATTTGCCGTGACCGCGCGTGTCAAAACGCAGCACCCGAAAGTGCTCGGTGAACGCTGGCATTTGCGCGTCCCACATGTGCAGATCAGTGCCCAGCGAGTTGGACAAAACCAGCACTGGCGCTTCGCCCGGCCCGTCAATCCGAGCCCCTTCAATCTGAGCCCCGTCAATCTGATAGTGCAGTTCGCCCTCGGCGAGTTGTACGAAAGCCACAGCAATCTCCTTCAGGCAGTCAAAGCAAAATGGTCAGCCAGCGCACGCTCGACCCAGGTTTGCGCCTGGCCGAGGTAATGCGCGGGGTCCAGCAGTCGATCCAGTTCCGCGTCGGACAACTGCGCCGTCACTTGCGGCTCATCGCCGAGCACCGCGCGCAGATGCCGATGTTCGGCGACCGCGCGTTTGCAGCACTGCTCAAGCAAATGGTGCGCAGTGTCGCGGCCAACCTTTTGCGCGAGGACGATGCTCACCGCTTCTGCGAGCACCAGCCCCTGAGTCAAATCGAGGTTGCGCGCCATGCGCTCGGCGTCCACTTCCAGCCCTTCGGCGACCAACAGCGCCTGCTTCAGGCTGCCCGACACCAGGCAGCAAATCTCCGGCAGGGTCTCCCATTCGGCGTGCCACAAACCGAGGCTGCGCTCGTGTTCCTGCGGCATCGCGCTAAAAAGCGTCGACAGCAGACCCGGCACCCGCGTCGCCGCGCCGATCAACACCGCCGCGCCGACCGGATTGCGTTTATGCGGCATGGTCGACGAACCGCCCTTGCCCGGCGCCGCCGGCTCGAACGCCTCGCCCGCCTCGGTCTGCATCAACAGACTGATGTCGCGACCAAATTTGCCGAGGCTGCCGGCGATCAAACCGAGCACTGCGCCAAACTCCACCAGCCGATCGCGCTGGGTGTGCCAAGGCTGTTCCGGCAGTGCCAATTGCAGCTCCTCGGCCAAGGCTTGGGCAATCGGCAACGCCTGATCGCCGAGCGCCGCGAGCGTCCCGGACGCGCCACCAAATTGCAGCACCAGCAAGCGTGGTTTGAGTTCTTGCAGACGCTGACGACTACGAGTCACGGCGCCAAGCCAACCGGCGATCTTCATCCCCAGCGTCACCGGCGTCGCGTGTTGCAGCCAGGTGCGTCCGGCCAGCGGCGTGGCGGCGTAGCGTTTAGCCTGAGCCGCGAGGATTGCCCCGAGTTGCGCCAGATCGCTTTCGATCAGCTCCAGCGCTTTGCGCAATTGCAGGACCAGGCCGGAGTCCATCACGTCCTGACTGGTCGCGCCCAAATGCACGTAACGCTCGGCTTCGGCGTGGTTGCCGGCGATCTGTTTGCCCAACGCCTTGACCAGCGGAATCGCCGAATTGCCCGCCGTGGCGATCGCCTCGCCGAGCGCGGAAAAATCGTACAACCCGGCCTGACATGCCGCTTCGATAGGCGCGACGGCCGTTTGCGGAATCAACCCGACCCGCGCTTCGGCCCGCGCCAGCGCGGCTTCGAAATCGAGCATGGCTTGCACGCGGCCCTGATCGCAGAACACTTCGCGCATATCGCGGGCAGTGAAATAGGCATCGAACAATTGATTGTTCGCTCGCTCAGTCATAAACAATCCCTGGAGGCGTGGGCCGCTGTGGCCCACGCGTGAAGATCAAAGGTCGTGGTGCAGGTATTTCGCCTGTTTCGGCAAACGCAGACTGAACAGGAACGCCACCGCCATCATCACCGTGACATACCAGTAGAAGGAGTTTTCCATGCCCGCAGCCTTGAGGCTCAGCGCGACGTATTCCGCCGAGCCGCCGAAGATCGCGTTGGCCACCGCGTACGCTAGGCCGACGCCGAGTGCGCGCACTTCCGGCGGGAACATTTCGGCTTTCACCAGACCGCTGATCGAGGTGTAGAAACTGACAATTGCCAGCGCCACGGTGATCAGCACAAATGCCAGGAACGGGCTGCTGACGCTTTTCAGGCTGAGCAGGATCGGCACGGTGCACAGCGTGCCGAGGGCGCCGAACCAGAGCATCGAGTTACGCCGGCCGATCTTGTCCGCGAGCATGCCGAACAACGGCTGCATGCACATATAAAGGAACAGCGCGCCGGTCATGATGTAACTGGCGGTTTTGGCGTGCATGCCGGCGGTGTTCACCAGGTATTTCTGCATGTACGTGGTGAAGGTGTAGAAAATCAGCGAACCGCCAGCGGTGTAGCCGAGCACGGTGATGAACGCCGCTTTGTGGTCGCGGAACAGCGCCATGATGCTGCCGGCGTCCTTGTTTTCGCGCATTTCCTTGCTGGTGGTTTCTTTCAACGAACGCCGCAGGAACAGTGAAATCAACGCTGCCACCGCGCCGACCACAAACGGAATCCGCCAGCCGTAGGCGCGCAGGTCGTCCTCGGTGAGAAATTGTTGCAGGACCACCACCAGCGACACCGCCAGCAGTTGTCCGCCGATCAGCGTCACGTATTGGAACGAGGCGAAAAAGCCGCGCTGGCCCTTGAGCGCCACTTCGCTCATGTAGGTCGCGGTGGTGCCGTACTCGCCGCCCACCGACAAGCCCTGCAGCAGACGCGCGAACAGCAACATGATCGGCGCCCAGACGCCGATGTCCTTGTAGGTCGGCAGACACGCGATCAGCAACGAGCCGAAGCACATCATCAGAATCGAAATCAGCATCGATTTCTTGCGCCCGTGCTTGTCCGCCACGCGACCGAAAATCCAGCCGCCGATGGGACGCATCAGGAACCCGGCCGCGAACACGCCAGCGGTGTTGACCAACTGCACCGTGGGGTTGTCGGAGGGGAAAAATGCCGGGGCGAAATAGATCGCGCAGAACGCGTAGACGTAGAAGTCGAACCACTCCACCAGGTTGCCGGACGAGGCGCCGACAATCGCGAAGATGCGCTTTTTGCGCTCTTCGCCGGTGTAGTGCTCAGTTGAAGCGGCAGTCGTTGTCATTGTTTTTCACTCAATGGGGACAGTGAGAGTCTAGACACACTTTGCAACAGTCCCGTTCCGCAGTCACGTCGGCAAGGCGATCCCTGTGGCGAGGGGGCTTGCCCCCGTCCGGCTGCGAAGCAGTCGTAAAACCGGTGCACGCGTTGAAGCTGCAGATTCGCGGT
Source organism: Pseudomonas sp. 43NM1 (assembly GCF_002836905.1). Classification (NCBI taxonomy): domain Bacteria; kingdom Pseudomonadati; phylum Pseudomonadota; class Gammaproteobacteria; order Pseudomonadales; family Pseudomonadaceae; genus Pseudomonas; species Pseudomonas sp. 43NM1. The sequence goes on from NZ_MKGS01000026.1 coordinate 5,770, forward strand.
GCCCGGTTTTGGGGTCGCTTCGCCACCCAACGGGGGCAAGCCCCCTCGCCACATGTGTTGTGTGTTCACTCAATAGTCGAAGAACACCGTTTCCGCATCGGTGCCTTGCAGGATCACGTTCCACTGGTAAACGCCCGACGCATCAGCCTTGGCCAGCATCGTGCTGCGACGCTCCGCCGGCACGCATTCGAGCAACGGATCGGCGACATTCGCCGGTTCGCCGTCAAAGTAGATCCGCGTCAGCAAGTGCTTGACCAACCCGCGCGCGAACACCAGCACCACCAAGTGCGGTGCCTGCGTCGTGCCGTTCAAGCCCTGCACGGTGCCCGGTTTGATCGTGGTGAAACGAAAGCGCCCTTGTGCATCGACCGGCACGCGGCCGAAGCCTTCGAAGTTGGGGTCCAGCGGTTTGTCCTGATCGTCTTCGGCATGATCGTATTTGCCGGCGGCGTTGGCCTGCCAGACTTCGAGCATCGCGTCGTTGACGACATCGCCGTTGCCATCAACCACTTGCCCGGTGATCGCCACGCGCTGGCCCAGGGTCTGTTCGACGGTCAGGTCTTCGCGGTTCAGCCAGGTCAGGCCGATGTGGTAGTACGGCCCGACGGTGTGGGACGTGGTCGCGTTCAGCGTCATGTTATTTCTCCATCGGCGTGGCTTCGCGGCCGCGCAAAACGATGTCCCAGCGATAACCGAGGGCATAGGAAGGGATGGTTTTTTCCAGGTCGAAACTGGCGATCAGGCGCTCTTTGGCGCTGGTATCGGGCACGCAGTTGTAGATCGGGTCATAGGCCAGCAGCGGGTCGCCGGGGAAATACATTTGCGTGACCAGCCGCGTGAGGATGCTCGGGCCAAACAGCGAAAAGTGAATGTGCGCCGGGCGCCAGGCGTTGTGGTGGTTGCCCCACGGATAGGCGCCGGGCTTGATGGTCTGGAATTGATACCAGCCATCGGCGTCGGTCACGGTGCGCCCGGTGCCGCTGAAGTTCGGGTCCAGCGGCGCGTCGTGCAGGTCGCGGGCGTGGTTGTAGCGACCGGCGGCGTTGGCCTGCCAGATCTCCACGAGAATCCCCGGCACTGGCAGACCGTCTTCATCCAGCACACGGCCGTGGATAATGATGCGCTCGCCCAACGGTTCGCCGCTGTGCTGCGCGGTCAGGTCGTGGTCGTGCTCGTTGATGCGTTCGGCGCCGATGGTCGGGCCGGTGATTTCCGACAGTGAATGCGGCAAAAATACCAACGGCTTCGACGGCGAGCGCAAGTTGGTCGATTGATAAGTCGGGTGCAAGTACTCCGGCTGGGTGCCTTCTTTCGGGCGACGGTAACCAGGCTTGTCAGTCATTTCGCTTTTCCTCTGTTCTTATGTAGTCGGCGGCGGTCAGACGCGTTCGATCGCCAGTGCCAGACCTTGGCCAACGCCGACGCACATGGTTGCCAGACCTTTGCGGCCGCCGGTTTTTTCCAGTTGGTGCAATGCGGTCAATACCAGCCGCGCGCCGCTCATGCCCAGCGGATGGCCCAAGGCAATCGCGCCACCGTTCGGGTTGACCTGAGCCGCGTCGTCCGCCAGGCCCAATTCGCGCAACACCGCCAAGCCTTGGCTGGCGAACGCTTCGTTGAGCTCGATGACGTCGAAATCGCTGACCGCCAAGCCCAGACGTTCGGTCAGCTTGCGCACCGCCGGCACCGGGCCGATGCCCATGACGCGTGGCGCGACACCGGCGCTGGCCATGCCGAGGACTTTGGCGCGGGCGGTCAAACCGTGTTTTTTCACCGCTTCGGCAGACGCGAGAATCAACGCTGCGGCGCCGTCATTAACGCCCGACGCGTTGCCGGCAGTGACGGTTTTGTCGGCACCGTTGACCGGTTTCAGTTTGGCCAGGGTGGCCAGCGTGGTGTCGGCGCGCGGATGTTCGTCCTGCGTGACCACGGTTTCGCCCTTCTTGTGGGCAATCCGCACTTCGACGATTTCTTCGGCGAAGAACCCGGCGGCCTGCGCGGCGGCGGTGCGTTGCTGACTGCGCAGGGCAAAAGCGTCCTGATCCTCGCGCGACACTTGATAGTCGTCGGCGACGTTGTCGGCGGTTTGCGGCATTGCATCGACGCCGTACTGGGCTTTCATCAACGGGTTGATAAACCGCCAGCCGATGGTGGTGTCTTCAAGTTTCATGTTGCGCGAGAACGCCGAGTCAGCCTTGCCCATGACGAACGGTGCGCGGGACATCGACTCGACGCCGCCGGCGATCGCCAGCTCCATTTCGCCGCTGGCAATCGCGCGGAATGCCGTGCCGATCGCGTCCATGCCCGAGGCGCAGAGGCGATTGAGCGTGACGCCGGGAATGCTTTCCGGCAGCCCCGCCAGCAACAACGCCATGCGCGCGACGTTGCGGTTGTCTTCGCCGGCCTGGTTGGCGCAACCGAGGAACACCTCGTCCACCGCGCTCCAGTCCACCGACGGGTTGCGCGTCATCAATGCCTTGATCGGCACGGCGGCCAGGTCGTCGGCGCGGACCGCCGACAAACCACCGCCGAAACGGCCGATGGGGGTGCGAATCGCGTCGCAGATATACACATCACGCATCACGCTTCTCCTGGGGCTTGGCCGTGGGCGGCAGCGGTACGGGCTTCCAGATCCCTGAGTGCTTTGAGTTCAATGTCGGTGGGCTCGGCAGTGTTTTCCACGTGATCGGCAAACCGAATCGCCCAACCAGTGGCCGCCACCACTTGCTCGCGGGTCACGCCCGGATGCAGCGCGGTAACCACGAATTCATGGGTGTCGGCTTCCGGTTCCATGATGCACAGGTCGGTAATGATGCCGACCGGCCCGGCGCCCGGCAGGCCCAGACGTTTGCGCGAATCACCGCCCTCGCCGTGGCCGACCGAGGTGATGAAGTCGAGTTTGTCGACGAACGAACGCGCCGACTGCTTGAGGATGATCAACACGCTTTTCGCCGAACCGGCGATTTCCGGCGCGCCACCGGCACCCGGCAGACGGACTTTCGGCTGGTGATAATCGCCGACGACGGTGGTGTTGATGTTGCCGAAGCGATCGACCTGCGCTGCGCCGAGAAAACCGACGTCGATGCGTCCGCCCTGCAGCCAATAGCGAAAAATCTCACCGGTCGGGACTACAGTGTCAGCGGTTTCCGCCAGTTCACCGTCGCCAATCGACAGCGGCAACACGCTCGGCTTGGCGCCAATCGGCCCCGACTCGTAGATCAGCACGACATCCGGCGACGAGGTCAGCCGCGCCAGATTGGCCGCTTTCGACGGCAGGCCGATCCCGACGAAGCACACCGAACCGTTTTTCAAGCGGCGCGCGGCGGCCACGGTCATCATTTCGTTGGTGGTGTAAGTCATTACTTGGCCTCCGAAGCAGCGGCCAGCTTGGCCTGGAACTCGCTGAAGTCAGCGCAGCCGTGGATGTATTCGTTGATCCACGCGGTGAAGGTTTCGCGGTCGCGGGCAATCGGGTCCCAGGCCTGATAGAAGCGGTTGTCGCGCTCGTTGTAACCGTGGGCGTAGGACGGGTGCGCGCCGCCGGGCACATGGCAAACCGCGCTCAAGGCCCAGGTTGGCAACACGCAGGAGTTCATCGGTGCATTCAGGTCGTCGACGATTTCTTCGACGGTGACGATGCAGCGCTTGGCAGCCAGTGCGGCTTCTTTCTGCACGCCAAGAATGCCCCACAGCAGCACGTTGCCCTTGCGGTCAGCCTTCTGCGCGTGGATCACGGTGATGTCCGGGCGCACCGAGGGCACGGCGGCCAATACTTCGCCGGTGAATGGGCAGGTCACGGTTTTGATCAGCGGGTTGACCTTCGGCAGGTCGGAACCGGCGTAGGCCCGCAGCACCGCGAACGGTAGGCCGGAAGCGCCGGCGACGTAGGCATTCGCCAGGTCGGCGTGGCTGTGTTCTTCGATTTCCAGCGGATGCGGCCACTGCTTCTCGACGGCATCACGCAAACGGTGCAGCGAACCGACGCCAGGGTTGCCGCCCCAGGAGAAAATCAACTTGCGCGCACACCCGGCACCGATCAATTGGTCGTAGATCAGGTCGGGCGTCATGCGCACCAGCGTCAGATCTTTCTTGCCCTGGCGAATGATTTCATGACCCGCCGCCGTAGGAATCAGGTGAGTGAAGCCTTCGAGCGCGACGGTATCGCCGTCGTTGACGAACTGCTTCACCGCGTCGTGCAGCGAAATGATTTCAGCCATGGGGCAGGCTCCCGTTTTGTTATGAACCGCAGTGAAAGAAAAAGGCGCGAGGTTCAGCGCCGAAGTCACTGCAGAGTAAGCCGCGGAAAATGGCCAAACAATCCGATAATCGACTGAGTGTTCGTTTATCGAACAGATTGTTGTTGGGCTATCGACCTTTAAAAGCTTCGCGGGCAAGTCGAATCGTCGCACCGCTCGCTCCTACGGGAATGCATTCGAACCCTGTAGGAGCGAGGCTTGCCCGCGAAGAGGCCCGCACGGTCAATGAAGATTCACGGAATCAGGTCGCATCCGCATGGCTGACGATGCCTTTGATCACCACCGCCGTAGTCGCCAACGCCGCCGGAATCACCAGCGCCGTCAGCACTTGTTCGAAGTTCCAGCCGAGGCCCAGCAACGTCGCGCCCATCCACGCGCCGAGGATCGCGCCGAAACGGCCGATCCCGAGCATCCACGACACGCCGGTCGCCCTGCCCTGCGTCGGGTAAAACCGCGCCGCCAGCGACGGCATCGCCGATTGCGCGCCGTTCACGCACATCCCGGCCACCAGCACCAAGGTTGCCAGCAGCGTGATGTGCCCCAGGCTCTGCCCAACCGCGTAGGCAAACACCCCCGCCAGCAAGTAGAAAGTGCCGATGACCTTGTGCGGATTAAACCGGTCCATCGCCCACCCCACACCGACTGCGCTCAACACGCCGCCGAACTGGAACAGCGCGCCGATAAACGCGGCTTGCTCCATGCTCGCGCCGCTGTCACGCATCAGCGTCGGCAGCCAACTGGTCAGCAGGCAAACGATCACCAGCCCCATGAAGTAGGTCAGCCACAGCAGCAAAGTGCCGGCGCTGTAGGTCCCGGAGAAAATCACCGCGAAGACGTTGCGCGCCTTGACGGTTTGCTGTTCCGGGACGCTGAAGCTTGACGCCTGAGCGACGGTTTTCGGGTCGATCGGCGCCAGGGTTTTGCGCACTTTGTCGGTGCCGCGGTTTCGGACTACAAGGTAACGCGCCGATTCCGGCAGCCAGAACAGCAAAACCACTGCAAGGATCAGCGGCAGAATCCCACCGATCAGCAACAGGCTGTGCCAGCCATACGCCGGGATCAGGCTCGCTGAAATAAACCCGCCGCCGGCCATGCCGAGGTTGAAACCGCAGAACATGCTGGTCACCAGCAGCGACTTTTTGCGCTCCGGGGTGTATTCCGACAGCAGCGTGGTGGCGTTCGGCATCCCGGCGCCGAGGCCGAGACCGGTGAGAAAACGCAGCACCAGCAATTGGTCGACGTTGGAGCTGTACGCCGAGGCCAGACTGAAGATGCCGAACAGAAACACCGCGCCCACCAGCACAATTTTGCGCCCGAAGCGGTCAGCCAGCGGCCCGGAGCCGAGTGCGCCGAAGACCATGCCGATCAGCGCGGCACTCATCACCGGGCCGAGGCTGGCGCGGTCGATGCCCCAATCCTGAGACAGCGCGGGCGCAATGAAACCCATCGCCGCGGTGTCGAGGCCATCGAGGAAAACGATCAGGAAACACAGGATCACCACTCGCCACTGGTAACGCGAAATGGGTTGGGCATTGATGAAGGACTGCACGTCGAGGCAGTTGCCGACAGTGGATTGAGGCTGGTTCATTATTTTTGTTCCACGCCGGGAGCGCGTGGCCTCTTCTCATTATTATTGGGGTCGTCGTCCGGTGCTCTGGCCGAGGGCCAACGGCGCCGGATGACGCTGCCGCGACATTAATGATCGGAGGGAAACAGCGTCAATTCGATAAACGCAACTCTGTGCGTTTATCGAACAGCTTAGTCAGGTTGATTGTCAGGCAAACAGCTGGGCGCTGAGGTCGCGGCTGGCGCTGAGCAGTCCGGGGAGGAAACGCTGCTCCAGTTCATTGCGGCTGACGCGCCCGGCGTGAGTGCTGACGTTGAGCGCCGCGACCACCTGGCCCGAGGCGTCATACACCGGCACGGCAATCGAGCGCAGGCCTTGCTCCAGTTCCTGATCGACGATGCACCAGCCCTGCTGCCGCACTTCTTGCAGGCATTCGAGCAGCGCTTGCGGTGTGTGCAGCGTGCGGCTGGTTTTCGCCTGAAATTCCGCGTGGTCGAGGTACTCGCCCAGGGTTGTGTCGTCGAGCGCGGCCAACAGGATGCGGCCCATCGACGTGCAATAGGCCGGCAAGCGGCCGCCGACCGACAAATCCACCGAAATCAGCCGTTGCGTGGTCGCCGAGCGCGCGATGTACAGAATGTCATCGCCCTCCAGCGTGGCCATGTTGCAAGCCTCGTGCAGTTGTTCGCTCATGCGATCCAGATACGGTTGCGCCGACACCGCCAGCGGCGTCGAGGACACGTAGGCATGGCCCAGCGTCAAGACTTTGGGCAGCAGCGAATAGGTCCGCCCGTCCGTGGTGGCGTAGCCGAGTTTGATCAGGGTGTGTAGGCAACGTCGCACGGCGGCGCGGGGAATTTCCGTGCGATGGCTGATCTGCGCGATGGTCAGGTGACGCTTGCGCTCCTGAAAGGCCTGCACCACCGCCAGGCCACGGGCCAGCGAGGTCATGAAATCCGGGTCGCCGGTCATGGCTTGAATGCGCTTGGCCGGCGAAGCGACGATCGGCGGCGCCACTGAGGCGAAGGAGTTGCGCAGTTGATCGTTCATATCAGGTCCTTTTTCCTACACGGAGCGATGGCTATTACAAGCGGCTCCTTGCCAGCAACACAAGTCGCCGACGACGAGATTGGGCGATTATCGAACCGTCGCCCGATAATCGCAATCGCCCGCCCGCC